>JAGATI010000002.1 GCA_017621295.1 Clostridia bacterium
AAAGGGCGAGAGACATGTCTACACTAATTTATGTTATTCTAAATGTCTAAGTGCACATTTTGCACCAGAAAATATAGCATCATAGAACTTACGGTCGTTTTCTAATTTGTCTATGTCATATCCCCAGTCTTCAAGAACATCAAGCATTTGATCAAGAAGATAGCTGTTGTTGTCATTGATAAGATCTTTTATGTCATCTATAAACTCTTTCTTAGCTGCTGAACCACGTTCTGCATCATATAAGTCACATAATGCATTGTTTACTTTTGCCTCAATATCATCAAAATCATTATCAGATATGCTTTCAGTTATATAACTGTTTAGTTTGGCATTCAAAAATTCATTAATATTCTTCATTTTATTGTATCTATATAATTTATTATTCCATTTACATGTAAGTCAACTAAAGTTTGCTTACCTTTATTTGTCAACATCCAGTCAACTTCTTCTCTATTGTCCTGAAATAAATTTTCTGTCAATACTGCCGGACAATTTGACTTATTGCATATATAGTAGTTAGCTGTCCAATATTTTTCTTTTGGTACATATCTATTTCCCTGCAATTTGTATTTTTCTGCTCTACAAATCATAGACATTTACCAAGAACTTTTGACTTATTAGAAGCATTTGTACCTATCCAGTCAGACCATCCTGATGCAGTGTGCCACTTTCCATCTGAACCAGCAGCATTACAATGAACAGATATCAGTATGCAATTCTTTGTTCCATATTTCTTACAGTACTTATTTATTCTGTCAACTCTAATTCTAAGTGATATGTCTGTTTCTTCAGGTGTTACTAATATTGCAGTATGTCCAAAACTGTTGAGTTTGTCATATATCATCTTTGTCAATTCTCTTGTATATGCATATTCTTTAAGTCTCTTATCTGGACTGCACTTTCCTTTTGTGTTTACTCCATGTCCATTATCTAAAAGTATTACCATAATACATGTTGAAATTTATATTTTGACTAACTATATATAATTATAATTTAAATTTTGAAATGTGTTATGAGTACAAGAGCATCAGTGATAGTAAGAAAAAATGATGATGTAAAATATTTTTATCGTCATAGTGATGGACATACATATTTTCTTGGTGAAGAATTAGATGATATGTTTGTTAAGGAGCCAAGAAAGCCAGTTACATTTGATTCTGCATGTAATATGTTGTATGATGAATTAGAGCCTACTGACAGCATTCATGGTGATGAAAATTATGCATATGTAATTGATGTAGTAGAAAAGAATATCAAATGCTATGAGCTTCCATTGTCTAAAGAATATCATAGAGTAGATGAGATTGATGTTGAGCCAGAATATGTGCATTCATTTGCAAATACGAATTTATTAAATAATCTCAAAGATAGAATGAAGAAAGAAATTGTTGCATTCAAATATACTAAATCAAATGGAGAAATTCGGCAGGCTGTAGGTACATTGAATTCTGAGTTAGATGAAGATTTAGCAAAGTATGAGTTAAAGGGCATAAATAAGAATAATGACATCTCTACAGTATATTGGGATGTAAACAAAAAAGCATGGCGTACATTTAAAAATGAAAATTTGATTGAAATTTATGAATGACATAACTATATTTTAATCATAAACATAAAGTTCTTTTTAAAATATAAAACAATTTAAAATAGTCAAAACAATGAAAATGAAAGATCGTAATGCCTTACTTAAGGCAACACTTGGTGGACTTGCAACACCAGAGAGACTTGAAGAAGTAGCAAACATTCCAATAGAAGATACTGTAAATCGTTGTGGTAATGCAGCATATACTATTGAAGATGAGCTTAAGTTGCTTGGAATGCTCAATACTAATAAGATAACAAGTCAAGCATACCGTACCGAAGATGAGGTAGTTGAGGAGTTAGGTAAGCTGGTAGAATCTGTCGGTATGAAAGATCCATATTTGCTTGCACAAATGATTGTATATTCTAGATGTATGGGAGAGGGACTTCGTTCCATTAATCATCTTGCTGCTACAATTGCTGCACCTTTCATATCAGGTAAGCCTTGGGCTAAAGCATTCTATGGAGCATTCAATAAGAAGGCTAAGCAAGGTGGAACTATATTCCGGCTTGATGATATGAGAGAAATCAAGGATGCTTGGGCAGCTCTAAATACTGACAATGCTGGTCATATGACATCATTACCAAATGCAATGAAAAAGGGATTTGCATCAGTAATTGAAAATGCAGATGGTAACTTACTTGCTAAATATAAGGATGTTGTCATAGATATTGCAAATCTTTCTCATCCATCAGTAAAGAAGGCTAAGGCTGAAATTGAGATTGATGGAAAGAAGATGAAGGTTATGGATGCAATTGTCAAAGGACACACTATAATTGCAGATACTCATGAATCTGCAAATTCAGAAGCAGGACAACTTGTAGCTGAAGCTGTAAAGACAGGAAAGCTTGACAAAGTAGAAGCTGAGAAAGTGTTAGCAGATGCTAAGAATGCTAATTGGAAGGAGTTGCTTAAAGAGAATAAGCTTGGTGTTCTTGCAGCATTACGCAATATTCGTAATATTATGAATGTTGCTGATGATGAAGTAATAGATATGTGGTGTAAGTTGATTGACAATAAGGAGAATCTTCGTAGATCACTTATATTACCAATCAATCTTGACTTACCTTATACAATCATGGATTATGAATTTCCACATTCTCCATATAAAGCCAAGGTTCAGAAAGCATTACTTAGTGGATATGAGAAATCATTGCCTAATCTTGCAACTGCAATGCCAGGAAAGACATGCATTATGGTAGATTGTTCAGGTTCTATGGGTTGGACAGAATGTTCAATTGATGGACATCGAGCAAATACATTTTGGAATTCAAATTTATCAAACTATAAATCAACTTGTTCATATAAGGCAGGTCTTATAGCTGCAACATTTGCTAAGGCTACAGGTGCAGATGTAATCAAATTTGGTACAATGGCACAAAAGTTTGCATATGATGCTAATAAGAATGTATTTGACTTGGCAAAGGATTTTGGTACAAGTGAATATGGTGGTACTTCACCAGAGACAGCATATAGACTAATCACCAACAATCATGTCAAGTATGATAGAATAATCTTCATATCTGATAATGAGAACAATGGTGAACTTGCAAGCCATGCTTATAAGAACTATGTGTCAAAGGTATGTTCTCCTTATGTATATGGAATTGATCTTGCTTGCTACGGTACAACACCAATAAAGAATGATGGAAAGGTAAGTTATTACTATGGCTATGGTGCAGAAATGTACAATGACATAACTAAAAATGAGTTCAATCCAATGTCACATATTGATAAAGTACGTAAGGTTGTAATTGATCCTAACTATAATCCAAATAAGTAGAATATGTCTAAGAAAGATATAGTAGAAACAAATGGTACAGTAACAGAGGCTCTTCCAAATACCATGTTTAAGGTAGAGCTTGAAAATGGAATGGAAATTCTGTGTACACTTGCAGGTAAGCTAAGGATGTACTATATAAAGATTATGGTTGGTGACAAAGTAAAAGTTGAAATGTCTGTATATGATATGACAAAGGGCAGAATATCATACAGATATAAATAGTTAGACATGTTAGTAGGGTGGAATATATATTCCACCCCTTTATATTTTATATATATGAAGCACATATCAGAATTTCTAGTAAACAGTAGGATAAATAAGAAGATTGATCAAAATACTGTATATAAATATCATCCTAAGACAAAAGATGAATTAGTATTTGCAATTTTAGATCATTTTGACAATGACATATATGACTTAAATGACATTGATGTATCTAAAATTGCAAATATGAGTAATTTATTTGCTAGAGATGTTCTTTTCCAATATATAGATAAAGATTTTGATGTAAGCAATTGGGATGTAAGTAATGTAACATATATGACAAATATGTTTTATGGTTGGACTGAGTTTACTGGTAAAGGATTGAAGAATTGGAATGTGTCAAATGTTGAAGATATGACACAAATTTTCAAGAGGATATAGGAAATTGGGATATGCATAATGTCAGAAGTGCATATAAGATGTTTTGTGGTTGTAAGAACTTTGATTACAATTTGTCAAAATGGAACATAAACAATTTAAGAACAATTTCATATATGTTTAATAAATGTTCAAAATTCAAAGGAAGAGGATTGAAGAACTGGAATGTAAGCAATGTTGAATTTATGGACAATTTATTTAATGGATGCATATTATTCAATGAAGACATAAGAAATTGGAATGTAAGCAATGTTGTTGATATGCAATATATGTTCTATGGATGTAAGAACTTTAATCAAAACATAGGTGGTTGGAATGTAAGCAATGTAACAAACATGTCATATATGTTTAAAGATTGCATTAAGTTCAATCAAGACTTAAATGACTGGAATGTAAATAAATGTAGATCATTTGAAAATATGTTTGATACATGTATCAATCTTGAAAAAAAGTTCAACAAATGGAACATATATCATACTGCACCAATAACAGATATGTATTCAAATTGTCCAAAAATTGCATAATTTATTGAATATTTCAATATATGCAACTATATTTGTAAATGAGTTTAACAATTTAAATATATATGATATATGGCATTTCTAATAAATAGTAGGATAAATAATCCGATATCAGTAAACAGGATTCACATATATCATCCTGTACATCCAACTGAATTGTCAAATATTATTGAAGATCTCATAAACAAAGGAATTGTTGACTTAAATTGTATTGATACATCTAATATGATATCCATGTATGGTGCATTTAGTAATATTGACATACCTAAAGAAATGCAAGAAAGACTTGATGTATCTGAATGGAATGTAAGTAATGTAGAAGATATGTCAAAGGCATTTGAAAATCTAGAATATTTCAATGGAGATCTTAGTAATTGGGATGTCAGTAATGTAAGATATATGACATACACATTCAGTTATTGTAAGAGCTTTGAAGGTAAAGGATTAGAAAATTGGAACATAACTGACAAACTACAAATATTAGATTCAACATTCAATAATTGTTATAAGTTTAATGCAGATATAAGCAATTGGGATGTACATAATGTAAGTGTATTTAAAGAAACATTCTTAAAATGTATAGAGTTCAATCAACCAATTGGTAAATGGAATATAGAAAATGGTGTCAATCTTACAAGAATGATGCAATATTGTTCTATCTTCAATCAGGATTTGACGAATTGGAGATTAAATTTAAATGTAATTAGAAATAGAATGTTTACAGGATGTAATTCCATGGAAAAGATAAACTATCCTGCATGGTATATAAATAATTTATGAAATATATTATCCATTTGTAGAAATTTTGTTTATTATTAACTATATTAAAATATATAAATAAAATGACATTCGTAAATATGACAAATAATAGTATGAACATTTTAGGTTGTATGTTAAGTCCAATGAGTATTCTTGGTCTCGGACATCATTTGCCTCATAGTTTACGACATGTTTTGTAACGTCCTCCACATTCAAACATTAAGATACATTCAAGTATTTTGGTAAGAAGATTTTACAAAACATAAATTTTGTAAAATCTTCTTTCTTTTTGTTGAAATTTTAGAAGATAGTTACTATATTTTATTTGTTAATCAAATAAAAAACTTCGATGTTAAATCGATATATTTTATTTGATTGGTTCTTTGAAATATTGATACAACAATTATATATAAGTAAGAGGGTATAACTCAGTTGGTTTAGAGTAACACGCTGATACCGTGTAAGTCATAGGTTCAAGTCCTATTACCCTCACAATGTATATGATAGTAGTCAAATGGAGAGTTGCATCGGTTTTTAGCTCATTAGGTTAGAGCATATGTTTAGTAAACGTACGGTAGTTGGTTCGAATCCAGCAAAATCAATTTTGTATTGCTCTTTATTGATGTTCTCTATCATATATAATATACGGGGGTGTGGTGTAATGGGTAGCACACAAATTTTGGGAATTTGAAGAGTTGTTCGAATCAAACACTCCCGACCATTAAGTAAAAGGTTCAAATTTTTATTTTTAAATAAACATAATATTTATGTTAAATAAAGATAAAATTGAATATCTATATATACCTCTATGGTGAAACTGGTAGCCGCACTTGATTCAAAATCAAGCTCTCGAAAGGGAATTGTCAGTTCGAATCTGACTAGAGGTACATTTTATATTATTTGCAGTATTAGTTCAATGGTAGAATGTCAGTCTTCCAAACTGAATATGTCGGTTCGATTCCGGTATACTGCTCTATAATGCGGTTGTGGTGTAGTTGGAGGTGCATGCTGCCTTGCCAAGGCAGAGGCTTACGTCAGTTCGATTCTGATCAGCCGCTCAATGAAAATCAACGAGGTTGTGGTAATGGTTGAAATACCTTAGGTGGAAGATGTCTTAGAGCATATTGAAGGGTACACAGGACTTAGTAGCATGTTGACAAATGGATCCTACGTCAAATAAAAGTCTGAAAATTGATGTACGTGTAGTTGATTTTTACTTATATAGTTAGATAGTCAATTATAGAGATACTTCGTATTTAATAGTTGTGGGTTTATTTTAATAAGATTATTCTCTATAATGTTTTTCTTCTAATTATACTTTGGCGAAATAGCTCAGTTGGTTAGAGCGCTTGATTCATACTCAAGAGGTCGATGGTTCGAATCTATCTTTCGCTACTAAAATCAAATTGAATTATGAAGTACATTAGAGAATATTTGAAAGATAAATTGCACATAGTCCCTATAGGAAATCTTACACTTGGAGAAGAAGAGCCTTATGGTGTTGGAAATTTGTCTGCTTGTGAGATAATTGTAGACAACATACATACAGGAATATATGTATATGCTGGAGACTATTCAAATTGGTTAAATAACTTTATTGATGAAGATAAAATGAATAAATTATAAATATGGTGCTTATGGTGTCAATGGTTAGCATGTCAGATTGTGGTTCTGAAAGTATCGGTTCGAATCCGTTTAAGCACCCTATATTAAATTGGAGAGTAACGCTTGATGGTGATAGCGGCTTACTGCTAATAAGTGCGTTCGGATAACTCTGAATATGGTTCGATTCCATTGCTCTCCGCATACATTATATATAATAGCCCCTTAGATGAATTGGTATAGTCACCTGACTTAGGATCAGGCCTTAATTGGGTGTGGGTTCGAGTCCCACAGGGGCTACTATTTTTTCTTATTATTAATTAATATTACATATATGATTGTTGTATTAATGAAATCTTTAAAACAAAGCATACAAGAAAATTTAATATTTGAAAAGCATGGTGTTGCAGAAGGTTTAGTTGAATTTGCAGAAAGAATAACAAAGCATATGTTCAATTGGGCAAATCCAGAAACTAAGAAAACTGTACATTATAGATCTTTTTATGATCGTCTTAAAGAAAAGATATTTCCTAATGTATTTTTTGAAGAAATACAAGTAGAATATGCATATGACTATAGTGGAAAAAAGAAAAGTGATGGATTTTATATTATTTCTAAATCACCATTGACAGACAATGGTCTATTAGAATTAGTAGAAATAAAAATAAATGCAAATACAGCAAATACTAAAGAATATTTGCATTCAATATTAGTGCATGAATTGACACATGCATATGAAGACTATTGTAGAAAATTGAACAATGGTGTTTCAATGATTGATGTTAAGACAATATTTGATAAAGCAAAACATATAAAAGGCAATCCTGATGATGAGTTTGGACCTGATGATGTTGAATTGTCAGAATATATGTTAATGTCACATGAAGTAAATGCATTCATAACAACAATACATTCTACTATGCATAGATATAAATATGAATTATGCAGTTTCAACAATTTCTTAACTAAAATAAAATACTTTAATGATGACAAATTAGCAATAACTTTGAAGACATATTATGATTTTTATGACTTATTCAATGAATATATATTTAGGGGAGAAAAGAGAAAAGACATTGTAGAAAAATATGTAAAGATATACAATGAGATGTTCCATACTGACTATGATGAAGATAAGTTGAGAGAAAAGATGATTCAAAGATTTTCAAAGGTAATTAAGAAATTCATTAAGACAGCAGGAAAGGTATTTTGTGACACATATGTTGGACCTAATGCAATTAAGCTAAATGTAAATAAAATAGATCCAAGGTTTAGTAATTGAAATCTATGTATTACATTTCTATATTTATTAATATATACATAAACAATATATATATAATATTATGGATAAAGTTACAAGAGACATACTTACAATGATACAACTATATGGTGTTGAGCATTCAAAAGACATTTCAGAAGAAGAAATGATAAAGGCTGTAAAGAAAGCTTACATATCTATGAAAAATGATTCTGAAACTTGTACTAAATATAGTAGTAAGATGTCATCTAAAATCATAGATCTTCAAAATGAGCTTATTCAGACATTCATAAAGTATGTTAGAGATGATGTTGAACTGTTTGGTGACATATCAAATTTGATAAATAAGAATAAAGATAAGAATATAGATTCAGACTTATCTATGACATTTGTTGCAGATGGGTTGTTTGAATCTACAAAAGAAGGAAATTGGCTGCCATATACAGATTCTTATCTGGCAATTAAAGTTGGAAATGATGTGATTGCAGAATCAATTTGACCATTATTGAAAAATTATTTTATTATTATATAACATTAAACATAAATTATGATGCAAAACATATACAATACATATAATTATACATTAGAAGCCATAGCATTACAAGATAATGAACATGCTAAGGGTTGTGAATTTTATGTAAAGTTTTAATTGTAAATGATAAAATAGACAATACAAACACAAACATATATAACACAGCCCTGGAATTTAAATAATTTCAGGGTTTTTTAATGCAAATAGTTTGAAATTCTATTATAGATTTACTATATTTTATTTGTCAATACAAATAAAAACTTCATCTTTTAGATGATATATTTTATTTGTTAATCAAATAACACAACATCTTAGAGAAGATGATTGCAAAAATAAAATTAAAAATATTGAAATTTTGAAAACAAATAACTATATTTTATTTGTTAATCAAATAAAAAAACTTCATCTTTTAGATGATATATTTTATTTGTTAATCAAATAAAAAACTTCGATGTTAAATCGATATAACGGGGCGTTCGTATAACGGCTAGTACTTAAGATTTTCATTCTTACAATAGGGGTTCGATTCCCCTACGCCCTACTAAACAAATTGTTCTTTGAAATATTGATACATTTAAATATTTTCACAATAATCTAAATTGAATATAAGTGAAACTTAAATATGTATGTCGTCAAAGTTATGAAATAGATATTGGATATGTCATATTCTTTTATAGACGACGTCAAATCTATAGGGGTGTCTAACGGCGCTAGACTGTAAATCTAGTCCGCTTTAACAAATTGTCGTACTGGGCTTCGCGGTAGGAAGGTTCGAATCCTCCGGCACCCACAATTATGTGAAAATTCAATTCAGTATATGCTAGAAGATAGCTAAAACTTGGATATGCATTTAGTGGTTTTCTTTGGCCAAATTAATACACCACAAATTCTTCCTGAAGTTATATATGATCGAGTGTACATAAAGAAAATAGCTTTCCCAATCATTAACTCTAAGTAAAATATAGGAGCATGATGGAGTACGTTATTGAATTGGTTTTCACTTATAGGGCCTATAATTCAAGTGGTTAGAATGCCACACTCATAATGTGGAAGTTGCTGGTTCAAGCCCGGCTGGGCCCACAAAATTATGTGAATAATAGATATTGATGTTTATATGCAAATATTGTGGTAAGGAATGTAAAAATCAAAATTCTTTAACTCAACATGAATTAAGATGTAGACAAAATCCTAATAGATTAGATTTATCATATATAAAACCAGGACATTCTAAAGGACATAAAGGAATGAATGGATATATTAAAGCTAAAATGTTGGGATTACCTAAACCTCAAATTTCCGAAGAAACAAGAAGAAAGATAAGCAATAGTTTTGGTGGAAAGCATCATACTGAAGAATCAAAGAAAAAGATTTCTGAAGGTATAAGAAAAGCAATAGCTAATCATCCAGAATCATATAATTCATCAAATGTGAATGGCAGAGTTAAACATTATGAATATAATGGATTTATTATGGATGGAAAATGGGAATTGAAAGTTGCAAGGTATCTTGATAACAACAATATAAAATGGATTAAGCCAACAAATTTCTTTCAATATATATGGAATGGTAATATACATAAATATTTTCCAGATTTCTATCTTGTAGATTATGACATATATATTGAAGTAAAAGGATATGAAAGAGAAAGAGATTTAATGAAATATCAAGTTGTTGATAATCTTATTGTAATAAAATATGATAAGATTAGCTTAATAGATAAAGCCATATATAATATATATGATGATATAGAAAAATTGGGGAAGTAGCTCGCTGGGCGTAGAGCAACGGACTGTTAATCCGAAGGTGGTGGGTTCGAATCCCTCCTTCCCCGCAAATTTTCAATTTTAGATGTAAGTAAGATACTGGTAATTAGTCAAACAACATACATTTTGTTAGTTGATGCCATTCTGATATATTAACAGAATTGGTATGTTGCTTTTATCTTGTATTTGCATTATTAAAAGAATGGCTTTTTAATTAATTGCAAATACTAATTGGTAAGACTACTATGCAGTCCATACGCCATTTGTCGAAGTACTTATATTATATGTTTTTAATATGGGCTATGGGGAGCATTTCGGCGAAGGTAGTTTAAAGCGTTGAAAAACATTACTTACATATTCTGGTGTATTGTGTAATGGTAGCACTACAGATTTTGGTTCTGTCAGTAGAGGTTCGAATCCTCTTACACCAACTAAACGGCAATTTTGATATTGTGAGAGTTGCTGCTTAACTCAGTTAGCAGTTAACGTTGAGGAGACTAAGTGAAGACCCTCAATCACATAGCAAAGTCTTTATAGAAAGACATCTTCACATATATATGGCTTGATGGCGAAATTTGGTCAAACGCGTCAGACTTAAAATCTGGTGGTCCGTAAGGACCGTGCGGGTTCGAATCCCGCTCGAGCTACAAATATAATAAAATATTGATATTATGATAGACATTAGAGAATATATCAGCAATAAACATTTGAAGTTACCTGACTATTTGGGAAATTGTTCTTTTGAAGAATATGTTGATATAAATAATATTAATGAAGACAATATTGAAGAAAGTCAGGTTTATTATTTCTATAGATATAATTTCGATCATATTATAGGTAGATCATTTAATGGTCATCTAATAAAGTTGAATGAAGCTCTTAAGTCTTATAAAGCTAAAAATTTAATATCGTTGTTGAAAAAGAAATTTTCAGATATAGATATAGCTATAATTCATAATGGAAATAAAGGTGAAATTAGTTCTATAGAATTACAATTTAAATCAAACAATGATTTTATTGATGATTCTAATATAGAAAACATAAATTTAAAAGATAATGACAAATCAAAAAGATTATTGCATATATTGAACTTTAATGGTTATGACATTTCTCAAATTATAAGATATAGAGATATATATTGCATATTGGTTGAACCACAATATCAAGAAGATATAAAGCAAACTTTAGATAATCTTATATTCTATCATATAACAAATAAGAAAAATGTTGACAATATTAAGAAATGTGGATTGAGACCAAGACAAGGAATATCTAAAAGAGAAAAGAAAAATAAAAAGTCAAATCATTATGTTTCATATAGAATGTTTAGTTCAAGAACATATCTCATACATGATCCTAAAGATAAAGAAAAGTTGAGAAAAAACATATTGAATGTTATTTATGATTTACAATATAATGGTGAGTATGATAATAATTATTCAATATTAAAATGTGATTTGACTAATTATAATAATATAACAATAAATATTGATACTGTTTCTGTTGGAGAAAATAATATGTATACTATATATCCAATTGATCCAAAATGTATAACAGTATATGATAATTTAGATGAATTAATGAAACAATATGTCAAATAAATTTTATTAATGTTTTATTATTAATATGAATAAATGCCCTAATAGCTCAGTTGGTAGAGCCACTCACTTGTAATGAGAAGGTCGCTGGTTCGAATCCGGCTTGGGGCTCTAATATGAAGGTTTGTGAAAATTGTGGTAGAGAGCATAATGGTTATTATGGTTCTGGTAAATTTTGTTGTAGAGAATGTGCAAGATCATATTCAAGTAAGTCAAACAACAATTTTATATTGAAAGAAGCTAGATGCATATCTTGTGGAAAGACTATATACATAAAGAAAAGAGCATCAAGCTTAACTTGTAAATGTGATATTTGCAAACATAAGAAAACCTTTGAACAACTGCATTATAATCATATACCTACATTGATAAAGTATTTTGGATTTGATGTAAATAAGAATGCTGAACAAGAATTCAATAGAATATATAATATTCTTTATAGATTGTATTGGATAGAACATAAGTCATCAACAGAAATATGCAATATGTTCAATTATCCAAGCAATTCTAATTTGACAAATAAGGTATTCAAATATATGGACATACCTGTTAAGACTTGTTCAGAATCAAATATAGAAAACATAAAGTATAATAGAAATAACATACCAATAAATAATGTAGGATATAAGTCAGGTTGGCACACAACATGGAACAATAAGAAAGCATATCTTAGAAGTTCATATGAGTTTGATTATGCTAAACAATTGGACAATCAACATATAGATTATGAAGTAGAAAAATTGAAAATAGAATATTATGATACTCAGAGGAGTATGATAAGAATAGCAATTCCTGATTTCTACATACCAGAAACAAATACTATAGTTGAAATTAAGTCTAACTATACATTAGATATAACTAATATGTTTGACAAACAAAAAGCATATATGAAATTGGGATATAAATTTAGATTGATATTAGAACATAAAGAATATCGCGGGGTGGAGCAGTTGGTAGCTCACCAGGCTCATAACCTGGAGGTCGTTGGTTCGAATCCAACTCCCGCAACTAATGATAATATCGCGGAGTAGACTGGAGATGGTACCAGCTCAGTCTCATAAGCTGAACAACGTGAGTTCGATTCTCACCTCCGCAACTAATTTAAGGGGCATTAGCTCAGATGGCTAGAGCATCTGCTTTGCAAGCAGAAGGTCGTCGGTTCGAATCCGACATGCTCCACGTAAATATTTTTACTTTTAATTTTGGTGTATTAGTTCAGTCTGGTTAGAATGCCTGCCTGTCACGTAGGAGGTCACGGGTTCGAGTCCCGTATGCACCGCTATTAATATTTAAATGTATCTATATAATATGAAAGTCATATTCAATAACATTATTCCATTTAAAGGATTTTCTGCAATAAACATATTTGGTATATTGTTTGTTAGAAAGAAATATAGTGCAGCTTCAACAAACTATATGAATAGACTTATTAATCATGAAAGCATACATACTGAACAAATGAAAGACTTTGCTAGATTTCTACCAAAGTTCATACAAACATTTGTAGGAGGAATATTCTTTTATATAATATACTTAATTGAATGGTTGTTTAGGATTTTATTTACAAAAGACAGATTTACACATAAAGCTTATAGAAGCATATCTTTTGAAAGAGAAGCATATGAAAATGAAAATGACTTTCTATATATAGCTAATAGAAAGTCATTCAATCAATGGAGATAAAATATTATTTATATATTGTTAATACCATTTTGGTTTATTCTTTAATGACTTACATGCATCAAATATACCATCAATATCACACATATCATTTACATTCCAATTATTTAAGTTTTGATTGAAATTAGTACAACCACTAAACATTCGCGTCATAAATTCAACCCTACTTACATCCCAACTATTTAAGTCTTGATTGAAACTAGTACAACCATAAAACATACATTCCATATCTTCAACCTTACTCACATTCCAATTACTTATGTCACAATTAAAGTTATTACATAATGCAAACATTTCATACATGTTTTCAACCTTACTCACATTCCAATCACTTATATTACAATTTAATTTTTCACAACCTTTGAACATACCTGACATATTTTTTACATTACCAACATTCCATTTAGATATATCAATATCATCTATATCATATATGTCAATATAATTATTATCATAGTTAAACAAATAGCTCATATCTTTTATAGCACTAGTATCAATACAATTTAAGTCATGTATGTCCTGATTTAATAATTGTTGTATATTTTCCGTAAGTTCATTTTTTGTTGTAGGATGATATTTATATTGTGATTGATCTATCTTCTTATC
>JAGATI010000135.1 GCA_017621295.1 Clostridia bacterium
CATATCAATAAATAAATATAGAGAATATATAAAATATTAAAGGAATTAATTTGTAAATAATAATACAAAATTCATATATTTTATAAACAGTAATATACATTTATTATAAGCTTAAAATAAAGGAGATTGTAAGAAATGAAAAAAATTAATAATGTTATTATTTATACAATAAGTATTACATGTATATTTGTTTTTACAGTTAGTGTAGCAAAATTAAATGAAATAAGAGATATTAAAGAAGTTGTACAAACCAGTTATACAATTGAAAGTGTAGAGGGATTAAGTAATAAAAAAATAGGATGGGGAATAAAACGAAATGATAATCATAATCAACCTGATGTAGGTACACTTAATAAACAGATATTAGATAAATATGAAGGATATTCTATTGGAAACAAAGATTCAAAAAAAGTATATTTAACATTTGATGAGGGGTATGAAGCAGGTTATACAGAAAAAATATTAGAAGTACTAAAACAAAATGAAGTAAATGCAACTTTTTTTATTACAGCTCATTATGTAAATACACAACCAGAGTTAGTGCAAAAGATGATAGATGAAGGACATATAATTGGAAATCATACAGTAAATCATAAAAGTATGCCAGATTTAGATACAGATACAATAAAAAAAGAAGTAATGAATTTACATACATCAATTTATGAAAAATATAATTATGAAATGAAATATATAAGACCACCAAAGGGAGAATACAGTGAAAAAACAGTAGCATATACTAAGAATTTGGGGTACACAACAGTAATGTGGAGTTTGGCTTATGATGATTGGGATGAGAAAAAACAAGGAAGAGAAGATTATGCAAAACAGAAAATATTAGATAATATACATGATGGTACAATTATTTTGCTACATGGAAATTCTAAAGATAATACTAATGTATTAGATTATTGCATAAAAGAAATAAAGAAAATGGGGTATGAATTTAAAAGCCTAGATGAATTTGAGAGATGACCAAAGGGAATTTTGAGAATTTGGGATATTTTTCAAAGTTAATTTGAATTTTAACTCAAATTCTTAAGTAATTTTGGGTAAAAAAGGAGAGTGAAATTTTGAGACGAAATAAGAAAAAAAATATAATGAATAGATTAGATAAGGTTCTTGAAATGCCAAAAGAGATAACTTCAAATGAACCTAAAATTACAATTTTAGGATTTAATCAAATGCTTATAGAAAACTATAAAGGAATATTAGAATATCAGGAATTTTTTATAAGACTTAATACATATATTGGAATTATAAATATTAATGGATTTAATTTGAATTTAAGTGAAATGACTACAGATGATGTTTTGATAACTGGAAAAATTGAGAGTGTTGATTTTGAAAGTATTGAAGATGACTGACCAAATGTGACCCAAATGTAACCCAAAGGGGACGGAGAATCTGGGTCATTAGTTAATATATATTTTTTATTTTGACCCAAATTCTCCGTCCCCTTTGGGTCACTTTGGGTCACCTTTGGGGTCAATTAGGTCAAATGAGGAGGAGTAAAGTTGTATATAAAAATATTACTAAATTATATATTAGGATATGTAAATATTGTTGTAGAAGGTTTTTTTACAGAAAGATTTATAAATATATGTATGAGTAAAAATATATTACTTTTTAATATAAAAAGGGATAAATCTACTATTATTTATGCAAATGTGGCAATACATGATTTTAAGGATGCTATTAAAATTGCTAAGCAAACAAAATGTAAAATAAAAATAAAAAAGAAATGTGGTTTGCCTTTTATATTTAATAAATATAGAAAAAGAAAAATCTTTGTAGGGGCTTTGGCTATAATTATATGTACAGTAATATATTTATCTAACTTTATATGGAATATAGAAATTGAAGGAGCAGATAGAATTGATTCATGTGAACTTATGCAAACTCTTAATAATGAGGGATTAACAATAGGAAAATTAAAAAGTAAAGTTGATTTAAAGAGTATAATAAATAAAATAAGATTAGAAAGACAAGATATTGCATGGATAGGTATAGATTTAAAAGGAACAAATGCTATTGTAAAAGTTGTACCTTCAGATTCTAAGCCAGAAATTATAAAAGAGGATGAATATTGTAATATTATTTCTGATAAGGAAGCTTGTATAATAAAAGTTAATGCACAAAATGGAACCCCATTAGTAAAAGAAGGAGATATTGTAAAACCTGGAACTCCAATAATTGCAGGTTGGATGGAAGGAAAATATACAGGAACTAGATATGTACATGCAGAAGGGAAAGTAGAAGCTAAAGTTTGGTATACTAATAAAACTCGAGTGTACTTTAAACAAAATATAAAGGCAAGAACTGGAAATGAGGAAAAAAAATATACAATAAATATAAATAATTTTGAAATAAATTTGTACAAAAAGCTTTCAAATTTTGAAAATTATGATACAATAAAGGAGCAAAAGAAATTGAAACTATTTTCTAATCTTTATTTACCAGCAGGACTTACAATAAGTAATAATTACGAAATAGTAAATAATGATATAACTTATAACCAAGAAGAAGCAAAGGAAATAGGTATTAATAAATCAAAAGAAGAATTAGATAAAAACTTACAAAACAAAGAAAATTTATTAGATACATACATTAATACATATAAAAATGATGAATATGTTGATGTAGAAGTTATATATGAAGTAAAAGAAACAATTGGTACTAAAGAAAAAATAGTATTTTGAAAGGATGGGGTATATGGAAGGAAAGAGGCTTAGAGTATATAATACAGACAGAACGTTTTTTTCTAAAATTACAAATACTATAACAAAATTATTAATACCTACAAAAGTAGGTATTAATGGGGTTCTAATCTCAATAAAAAGAAATAACTTGCTTAAAGCATACGAGAATTTTGCTTTAAAAAGTAATTTAGAAGAAGAAAAAAAGGAAGCACTTTCAAAAAAATATGAAGATGTTTATACTTTATATTTAGATGCAATCGATAAAAATATTGTAGATTCTGTATATAAAAAGGTTAAAAATAATACAGCTACAGATTTTGAAAAAGATGCCTTATCTAGATATTATTTAATAGTTCATTTAAAAGAAAATGATTATACAGAATACAAATACAGAAAACAAAAATATTTGTTAGAATTAGATTATCAAGCTGTTTTAGATTCTGAAAAAGAAAAATTAATCCAGAAATATAAAAAATTTTATTGTTACAAAATGGAAAATATTTATAAAGGTATTTTAAAATATTATTCAATAAAACTTGCAGATAATTTAACATTAGTAGCAAAAGATGAGATATATAACAAAATATTTTCAACACTTGAAGAATATATAGTAAACATTTTGCCACTTAAATTTAAAGATAATAGTACAGAATTATATAAAGAGATTATTGGAGAATATGAGGGATTTGAAAAATATACAGTTGGTAAATTAGACCAAAATGAAATAATAGAAAAGAAAATGATTTTATTAGGAATAAGTAGACGATTATTTACACATAGTTTGCCTTTAATGGTAGCAGAACAATGCTATATAAAATTATTAAAAGATGTTAGAAGTTTGATTGTAGATACAAGAATTATAAAAAAACAAGAAAAGGCATATAGTTTACTAATAAAATTAATAGAAGAATATAATATGAAACTATTATCTACAAAAGTATATTGGGACAAGCCTGTTTTAAGACAAGAATATAGAAAATTCTGGGATAAATATAAAGAACTTGAAGATTCAAAAAATGAAGATGAAGACAAGTATCTTAGAGAAAAAGAAATTTTATTTATTACAAATGATTTAAAGCAAGTTCTTAAAAATGAAAATAAATATTTTAAAATAATTAAATTTTATAAAAATAAATTAGTAGAATTAGGTGTTATGAAAGAGTTAAAAAATTCTTGTACAACATATGTGGGAACATATGTAAAACAAAGAGTACATTAAATATAATAATTATGTAAGGAGGATATGTTAATATTATAAGATTTAATATCAACATATAAGGTATGAATGATTTTGTACAAATAAACTATAACAATATAGAAGAAAATGAAGAGTATAATAAAATAATACATACAGTTATAAAAAAATGTTTTAAAGAAGAAGGATTAGATAAATTAAAAATATATATAAATATTATTTTAACAAATCCAGAACAAATAAGAATAATAAATAAAGAGTATAGAAATATAGACAAAGAAACAGATTGCTTATCATTTCCGATGTTCGAAAAAGAAGAAATAGAAGAATTGATAAAAGAAAAACATCAAATAACATTTGATGTTTTAGGTGATGTAGTCGTTTCTATTGCAAGAGTATATGAGCAAGCAGAAGAATATAATCATAGTTTTGAAAGAGAACTTGCATATATGATTGTACATGGATTTTACCATTTAATGGGATATGATCATATGGAAGAAAAAGAAAAAAATATTATGAGACAAAAAGAAGAAAATATATTACAAAATTTAAATATAACTAGATAAGGTGGTTATATGGGGAAAAAAGAAAAAAATGATGAACAAAAATTATCAAATAGTAATTTCATAGATTCATTTAAAAATGCCATAGAAGGTTTAATATATGGGATAACTACTCAAAGTAATATAAAAAAACAATTAGTTATTGCAGTGGTAGTTATGATACTTAGTTTGTTTTACAATTTTACAACAACTGAATTTTTATGTTTAACATTTGCTGTTGTTTTTGTTATATTTGCAGAAATGGTAAATACAGCTATAGAAACCGTTGTAGATTTATATACAGATTTATATCATCCAAAAGCTAAAATTGCTAAAGATGTAGGTGCAGGTAGTGTTTTACTTATGTCTATTAATTCTGTAATAGTTGCATACTTTTTATTCTTAAGAGAAACAGATCTTAGTAAATTTGGAGAAAGCATTTTTAATAATATGGTAAATTCTCCTGTGCATCTCGCTTTTGTAGGTATTATGATAACAGTGATAGTAGTAGTTACTCTGACTGCATATTTAAGAACAAAAAACAAGGAAAAATCAGGTAAAACAAAGTTTCTTCCAAGTGGACAATCTGCTATTAGTTTTGCTATTTTAACATGTATAGGATTAAATACAAAAAGTCTTCTTATATTTGCTTTATCATTAATACTAGCTTTGCTTGTATTAGAAAATAGAATGGAAGATAAAAAGAAAACTACTGCAGAAGTTATATTTGGGTCGTTTATGGGAATTTTAATTGTATTATTAGTATATGGATTAACTGTTTTTAGAATATAATATTTATCTATTTAGTATAGGGGGATAAAAATGGAAAACAAAAGCACAAAAATATTAATAGCAATTGTTATTATATTAGTTATTACTACAGGAGTATTATTTGCCATTAAAATAATAAGAGAAAAAAATAATGGATCTGATGAAGTTATTTCTTTAGGAACAGAGAAAATAGGAAAAGGAAAACAAGAAGAAAATAAAGAGGAAAAAAGTATAACTACATTTAATGGAAAAGATAGACCAATAGCAGTTATGATAGATAATCATAAAAGTGCCTTGCCACAAGCAGGTTTAAATGATGCATATATTGTTTATGAAATGATAGTTGAAGGTGGAGAAACAAGACTTATGGCATTATTTAAAGGAAAAGATTTAGAAAAAATAGGGCCAATTAGAAGTTCAAGACATTATTTTTTAGATTATGCATTAGAAAATGATGCAATATATGTTCATTATGGATGGAGTCCACAAGCAGAAAGAGATATTACTAAATTGGGAGTAAACAATGTAAATGGTTTAGTTCAAAGTTCTAAAGATTTTTGGAGAGTTAAAGATAAATCAGCTCCACATAATGCAGTATCTGCAACAAAAAATATTTTAAGTATAGCAAAAGCAAAAGGTTATAGTTTAGAATCTAATAAAAAAAGTGTTTTAAATTATGTTACAGAAGATGTTAATTTAGAAAGTTCGCAAGATGCAAATAAGTTTTCTATTAAATATTCAGATTATAATACTGTAAGTTATACATATAATTCTGAAACAAAAAAATATCTGAGATATTCTAGAAATACAAAACAAGTTGACTGGGATACTAAAGAAGATGTATATGCAAAAAATATAATAATTACATTTGTTAAAAATACTACATTAAACGATGGTGAAAATAAAGGAAGACAAACACTAGATAATATAGGAACTCGTGATGGATATTATATTACAAATGGTAAGGCTATTAAAATAAAATGTGAAAAGAAATCTAGAAAAGAACAAACTGTATATAAAGATTTGCAAGGAAATGAAATAAAAGTTAATGATGGTAATACATTTATTCAAATATGTCCAATAGATGCAAAAGTTAGTTTTTAAATAAAGTTTAAGAGTTTTAATTTTAATTAAACAATAAATCAGCGAAAACTTTTCATTTCTACCTTTAGAGCCTTTTAAACGAAGAAAGAAAGGAAAGGATTTTTAGATGGAAGATAAATTTAATTTAACACAAGAACAAAATGTTTTTTTTGCTAAGAGAAATATAGTAGATTCTTTATGGAAAAGTGCTAATCTTGAAGGTATTGCAATAACATTTCCAGAAACACAAAAAATATATGATGGAGGAAATATAGCATCTTTAAGGATAGATGAAATTGTAACAATTAATAATTTAAAACATGCTTGGCAATTTATATTATCTACAATACAATCTGAAATAGATTATAACTATATTTCAAGTGTTCATAGTATGGTAGGGAGTAATTTGGTAGAAAGTCCACGGGAACTTGCGAATCTATGAAGTTAAAATGTCTGGAACAAATTGGAAACCTGAACTTCCTAGTAAAAAAAACTTAGAAAAGTTATTAAATGAAGTTAATAAAATTAATTGTGACACAAAAAGAGCTATAATTTTAATGTGTAAACTAATGAAAATGCAGATGTTTAATGATGGAAATAAAAGGACAGCAATGTTAATTGCAAATCACGAATTAATAAAATTAGGTAGAGGTATAATATCTGTTTCTGAAGAAAATAAGGTAGAGTTTGGAACAAAATTGATAGAGTATTATGAAAATGAAGAGAAAATTGAAAGTTTAATACAATTTATATATGATAAATGTTTAGATGGAATGACTAAATAATAGAGTAATTTAAAGAAGCCTAAATTTAATAAAAAGGGTTTCTTTTTTTATTTTAAAGAGTTTAAAATAAATTTAAGAAATACCCTATATATTACTTTGACTTTAATATTTTCGTGTGTTAAAATATTTTTGTAAAAATAAAGAGTTATAATACTATTTTTTACAAATTTAGCAAATAATAAATTATATAATATAATAAAACTTTGGAGGAATTATGGAAGAAAAATTTAAATCTGGGTTTGTTTCTATGGTTGGTAGAACTAATGTTGGAAAGTCTAGTATTATAAATGCTTTGGTAGGAGAAAAAGTTGCTGCTATAGCTAACAAACCACAAACAACAAGAAATGCTATAAGAGCTATTATAAATAGAGAAAATTTGCAAATTATTTTTATAGATACACCAGGAATTCATAAACCTAAATCTAAGCTTGGAAACACTATGGTAGAAACAGCTTTTGGAACGATTAAAGATGTAGATGTAATATTATTTGTGATAGAAGCTACATCTGAAGAAATAGGTAGAGGAGATAGGATAATATTAGATAAAATAAAAGAGTCTAATCAAAAAGTTATTTTAATAATTAATAAGATAGATTTAGTAGATAGAGAACAATTAGCAAAGCTTATAGATTTATATAAAAATGAATATAATTTTGAAGCTATTATTCCTGTTTCTGTAACAAAAAATAAAAATGTTGATATTATAGTAGATGAGATAAAAAAGCACTTAAATGAAGGTCCTGCATATTATGATATAGAAGAATATACAGATCAAACTATGAGACAGTTAGTAGAAGAAACTGTTAGAGAAAAGGCACTTAAACTTTTAAATGATGAAGTTCCTCATGGTTTATATATAGAAACTGAAAAAATGAAAAGAAGAAAAACAATAGAGAAAAAGCCGATTTATGATGTTGATGTAACAATATATTGTTTAAAAAATTCGCATAAGGGTATTATAATAGGTAAAGATGGTAATATGCTAAAAAGAATAGGAACATATGCAAGACAAGATTTAGAAAAAATGTTAGATACAAAAATTAATTTAAGGTTATGGGTTAAAATTAAAGAAGATTGGCTTAATGATGATAAAATTGTAAAAAAATTTAAATTGGAATCGTAATTTTTAATTTAAATAAAGAGTATTTAATTTAAATATGGTTTAATTTAGAATTTTAAATAATAAACAAGACAAAATTGAAGTTATAATTTATATAAAAATTGTAAGAATAATTTTTTGAAAAAAGGCAAATGATAAGACTAAAGTTAATTTATTGCTTTATGATAAGGAGTGATTGCACATGATAAAACAATTAGCATGGAATACTTTTAAAAATACAGGAAGTATAGATACATTTCTAGAACTAGTTGAAGTAGAAAACATAGAAAAAAATTTAAAGGTGAATGAATATGGGGATAATAAAGACGAAGGGGATAATTATTTCGGAAAACAACATGTCTGATTTTGACAAAATGGTTACTTTATTAACCCCTACAGGAAAGATTGGGTGTGCTGCCAAACGGTGCAAGAAGACCCAAAAGCTTGCTTATGGCAGGCACTCAATATTTATGTTTTGGGGAATATATGTTATATAAAGGAGCAGGTTCGTATCATATTAATTCATGTGATACAATAGAAGTTTTTTATCCAATTAGAATCGATTTAGATAAATTAAAATATGCAGCACATATTACTAAGATTATAAATGATGTAACTGATGAAAATCAAAGTACATATAAAATATTACAATTAGTTTTAAATACATTATATACAATAGCTGAAACCGATAAAAATTTGAGTTTAGTTTTGTCTGTTTTTAAAATAAGATTGTTATGTTATTTGGGGTTTACTCCTAGAATAAAAGAATGTACAAAATGTAAAAAAACAGAAGACATATGTTTTTTTAGTTTATATGATAATGGTTTTAAGTGTAAAGACTGTGGAAGAGTAGATAAATCTTGTATAGAGATAAGTGAAGCTACTGTAAATGCTATAAAATATATAGTTATGGCTCCAGATAAAAAGATATTTTCTTTTAATTTGTCTGAAAATTCATTAAGAGAATTAGAACTTGTGACTAAATTGTATATGAATGATAAATTGGAAAAAGAATATAAATTAGATGATTTGTTTTAAAAAGATAACAATAATATGAAGTGAAAACTATTTAGTAGAGACAATAAATAAATTATTTTTAGTCTACAAAAATAGGCATAATTTCAGGTTATGTTATCTTTTTTTCTATTATTTAAGGAATAACAATATTCATACATAAAATGTGGAAACTAAAAAATGAAAGAAAATAAGAGTAAATGAGAGAAAAAATAAGCATGAAGAAGATATGATATATATGAGCACACCTATTCAAATTATTTGACAATATTTGTAATATATGATAAAATTAAGATATTATGTATAGCAAGAAAGAAGGCGTAAAATGTCTAAATTTTATAATTGGAAAGATAGAATAAAAGATAACGAATTAGATGAGATTGTAGATATAATAAAACAAAATGGAGTTATTGTTTTTCCAACAGAAACTGTTTATGGTATTGGTGGAAATGCGTTATCTAAAAATGTTATAGAAAAAATTTACAATATAAAGCAAAGACCACTAGAAAAAGCGCTTAGCATATTAGTAAAAAATAAAGAAGAAATAAAAAAATATGCATATATAAGTAACAGTTTAGAAGAAAAGATAATAGATAATTTTATGCCAGGTCCAATTACTATAATATTAAAAAAGAGAGAAAATAAAATTCAAAATTTCTTAACTAAAAATGATGATACTATAGGTATTAGAATACCAAATAATAATATTGTAAAAAACATACTAGAAAAATGTAATTTACCTATAGCAGCTCCAAGTGCTAATATTTCTGGAAAACCAAGTTCTATAAAATTAGAAGATATAAAACAAGATTTTGAAGGTAAAGTGGATGCATTCATTGATGGTGGAATATGTAAACAAAATATACCATCTACTATAGTTAAAGTAATTGATGGAGAAATAAAGGTTTTAAGAGAAGGAATTATCCCTATAAATGTAATAAGAGAGAAAATAATGTAAAGGATAGGTGTTAAAAATGGATGATACAATGAAAATGGCTATCGGGTTTGTTACAGGAAGACCAAATGTATGTAAAGTTATTAATAGTATGTATACTCAAATGTTAGAGCAATTACAAAATTTAAATCCAAATATAAAACTAACAATATTTATTTTATTTGATTTATCATATCAAAAAACAACAAGAGTAGATTTTTATAGTGTACTTCCAGAAGTATATAAAAATATAAAGATAAGATATATAACTCCAGAAGATATTGAAGAAGAAAAGAAAAAATTAATTGGTAGATATGGATTTGAAAAACAAGATGTGGATTTAATATTAGGTCATGGTCATGCAAAAGGAAGAAATACTTTATTATATTATGCTGCTAAATCAAAATATGATTGTTTATTATTTTGGGATGATGATGAATATCCAGTAGCTTGTATAAAAAACGAAGATAATACAATAACTTGGAAAAAGCAAAATAATATTTCTAAACATTTAGAATACATAAAGAATAGTGATATAACAATAGGTTATCATTGTGGATATATTTCACCAATACCATATATCGAAATTAATAAAGATATTAATGAAGATATGTTTAGAAAATATATTGAAGCTATAAGTAATGATATTATTTCATGGGATGCAATAAAAGAGAATTTTGAGAAAAATAATGGTGTTACATATGCTAATCCTGAGATTGCTGATGGAAAAGGTGTATATGAGATTCAAAAAAATGGTGCTGGTAAATGGATTGCAGGTTCTACATTATGTTTAAATCTAAGAAATTTAGATAAAATTCCTGCGTTTTATAACCCCCCTGGAGCAAGGGGAGAAGATACATTTTTTTCTACATTATTAGATAATTCTAAAGTATTAAGAGTACCATTATATCATTTTCATGACGGATTTTTAAAATATCAAGGAATTATGAAACAAAAGTATCCATCTACATTAAGAAAAATAAAGGGTGATGAATCTGAAATAGGAACAAGATTTTTAAAAGCAAGTAAAGGATGGATGAAATATAAGCCATTATTACTTTATATAAGTGATAAAAAGAACTATGAAAGTAAAATAGCAGAAACATATCAGAAATTGCAAGATAGTGTGCCAGAAATTAATAAATTATTCCCAGATAATAATTTTAATTTATTATTAGATGAATTTAAGGAATACTCTAAAAATGTGGACAAGCATTATAAAGAATATTTAAAAACTAATGAAGTATGGAATAAAATAAAAGAAAATTTTTAAAAGATTGGAGTAGATTATGGAGTATACTAAAATATTAAATATTGCTAATATTAAAATTGACAAAAATATGGTAATAATAGAATTTTTATATAAATCAAAGAAATTGTTTGAAGATTTTAATATTTATATGGTAGATGAAGATGGCAAAATATATGATGTTTTAGTATCTAGATGTGAGAATAAAGTTACTTATGATAAAAATATAGGAGAAGTAGAAGTTGCAAAAGTTGTTGCAGAGTTAAAGCTTAAGAATTATGGAAAAATAAAAATAAATCTCAAAGATAACAATACTAATAATATATATGAATTTAAGATTTTAAATAATAAAGACGAAGCTATAGTAAAAAAGGAAAATAAATATAAAATATTCACTTCAAAATATGTAATAGAAGTTAATGAATGTTATATAAG
>JAGATI010000136.1 GCA_017621295.1 Clostridia bacterium
CAATAGGCGGAACTTGGATTGATTGTAGTGGTGGCAAAGGAAAAAATGTTGGAAGAATTAATCCTTTGCAAGTAAATAAACTTCCAAATAATATTGAAGATGAAGACGAAGATTATAGTAGCACAAAATCGGCATTAGCACTGCACATGGACTTTTTAACAGCATTTTTTACTTTATATTTCCCAGAAATAACAAGTTTTCAAATGAGTTTATTAATGGAAATATTAGAAGAATTATATAAGAATTTTAATATTGATTATGATACAGATATAAATAATATTTCAAAAGAGCAATTTCCTATAATGAAAGATTTATATGAATTGTTGGAAGAGAAAGTTGAAAATAAAAACACAAAACATAAAGATGAAGTTGAAGTAATTAAATCAATAATTAGAAGTTTAGCAATAGGTCATAATGCAGAAATATTTAATGGTTATACAACAATAGAAGATACAAGCGATTTTCTATGTTTAGATATTTATTCTTTGCAAGGTGCATCAAACAATATTAAAAGTTGCCAATATCTAAATATGCTTAGATATTGCGAAGATATGGCTTTTAGAAATAGAGAAGAAAAGTGTTATGTAGTATGTGATGAAGCCTATTTATTAATTGATAAAAAAGTACCACAAGCAATTGAGTTTATGAGAAATTTTAGTAAAAGATGTAGGAAATATCAATGTGGGTTAATAACTATATCACAAAACATATTAGACTTTTTACGGAGATGAAATAAAACAATATGGACAAGCAATATTAGACAATTCAACATATAAATTCTTTTTCGGAACAGATGGGCAAGATTTAGAAGAAATTGTAAGAATATATAACCTAAATAATGAAGAAAAAACAATACTTTCACAAAAAGATAGAGGCCGTGGGCTTATGTTTGTAGGACCAGGTCATAGTTTAATAAATGTAAAAGGAGAAGAATGGGAAAAACCATATTTAATAGGTGGTGGAAAATAAATGGCAGATAATAATAAAAATCCAATTTTAGATATAGGAAAAACAGCATTTTCTTTTTTCTCTTTTAAAACAAAAATGATAGTAATAGGAGTTGTAATTGGGGTATTTTTAATAATTATAGTTCCAGTAGTTGCAATTACAAGCATATTCACACCAAATACTAAAAACTCTAGCGAGAAAAAAGGTGGAGGAAGTGCTTCAGATTCTTCAAGTACAAGTGTAACAATTTCAGTAAATGAAGTGTTTGATGAAGAAAGTTTAACTAAATACGAAAATGCAACTTTTCCAATGCCTTTTGAAACTTGGGATAAAAGCAAAGATGTTGTAACATCAAGGTTTAGCAAAAGTAGAACATTAACAGTAAATGGCAAAGTTCAAACAGGAGCACATACTGGAATTGATATTGTTTGTATTTCAAAATCAAGCCCAAAAGTATGTGCAGTAGCAAGTGGCACAGTTGTAGTTGCAAAAGCTGGAAATACTGGATATGGAAATTATGTTGTAATTCAGCATTTATCAGATGAAGGAAAAAGATTTTATACTTTATATGCTCACATGGTTAATGGTTCGATTGCAGTGGCAGAAGGTAGCGAAGTAAAAGTAGGACAAGTTCTAGGAATAATGGGAAGTACAGGAAATTCTACAGGAGCGCATTTACATTTTGAAATAAGGCTAAATGATAATACAAGCAGTAGTGCAGTAAATCCATATCCATACATATTTCGGAGAAGAGGAGAAAAAGTAAAATGAATAATAAAGAAGAATTAAAAAAGCAAGTAATTGTGTTAAGTTTGGTATTAGTTTTTGTAATAATTGTAGCAATAGTATTAAATACGAAAGACTCAAATAAAAGTAAAAATAATATACATAATCAAAGTGTAAAAACAGAAGTAACAAATAATATTGATAATGTTAATAAAGAAAACTTAAATCAAGACGAAATAATAAAACAAAACCTAAAAGGTTTATTAGAAGAGCCAGATGAAGATTATTATTTAAACCAAGAATTAAATGATAAAAATGAAACTGTTGTAACAACAAAAAATGGAGAAACAATAATTATAAAAGATTAAATGAGGTATCAATATGGAGGAAACAAGAAAATTTAAGAAATACATATATATTTCAAAAGAAGTAAAACCAATAATTGAAGACTATTGTAGCCAAAATAATATAACTTTAGTAACAAGATTTATTAATGAATACAATTTAGAAAAATTTATGCAAACAGAGCTACGAAATTTGAATTTTGTAGATTATTTAATTATAGATTTAAGAGCAATCGAGAATTTAACAGATGATGATGAAATTATATCTAAAATAACATTAATTAGAAAAATGTATAAGTTAAGAGTAATTATAATTGCAGAAGGATATAAGCATGGAAATGTGTTGCTAGGAAAAATATTTAATTTAGGAATTTACAATATTATAACTGCAACTGATGATGTGAGTTTTAAAGAAGAACTTGAAAAAGTTTTAAGTGATGAAGGAATGAGTTTTGGAAATTCAATAAAGTATAAATTAGATAATAATGTAATTTCAGTAAATCAAACAACTAAAATAATAAAAGAAAATTTTATAAAAGTAAAACAAACGGTAAGCATTGGAGTTGTTGGAACTGAAAGACATATTGGAGCAACTACTTTAGCAGTTAATTTAACAAAATATTTAAGTGAATTAACAAATATTAAGGCCTGTTATATAGAAAATAATAATCATCAATCAGTAAGCCATATTGCAGAAAGTAGTGAGGCAATACGTTTTGAAGATATGAAAAAGGTGAATTTTAAAGGAATAGATTTATTTTCAAAACCTAAAAATATGTCAGATATATTATCTAACAACTATAATTTTTATATTTACGATTATGGAGCATTAAATGAAATGACAGAAGAAGAAAAAATGTCATTTTTAACGAGAGATTTGAAGTTGGTAGTATCAGGAAATAAACTATGGGAGTTACCTAATTTAATAAATACTTTTCAGATTATAGGTACTGATATAAATACATATCTCGTATTTAATTTTGCAAAAGAAAGTGAAAAAGAGAATTTTAGAATTAGTTTAGGAGAATATTGGAAAGAAAGAACTACTTTTTCAGAATATGTAACAGATCCTTTTGATGTGAAGAATAAATATTTTTTTGAAAATATATTGAAACCATATTTGATAAATACAGATATTACAGAGAAAAAGGGAAGGTTTAATTGGTTTTGGAAAAGAGGCAGAAGATGAAGAAAAAATCGCTTTTTGATATAGCAATGGAGCAGAAAAATAGAAAGAAGTTGGAAGATGAGAATGTTGTTATAACTAAGAAAAATAGTAAAATTTCAATTGTTATAGAGATAATAGGAAAAATATTAAAAGTAATTTTTTATATTGTTATTTGTATACTTTTAACAGTTGGAACAACAGTACTTGCAAATAGCGAATTGAGAGAGCAGTTGATGAATATTATAAATTTGAATTTATAGAAAATATTAAATTTCTATTTTTATTTTGGACAAAAAAAGATAGGTGTAGTTGCAATACACCTATTAATTAGAGTTTGATTCAGCGATGACCAAACTTTATATGTACTAAAATGTATGTGTATTGCAGTACACATACGAATAAATGAATCCTCAACCAGAGCTAGGATACATTTATATGTACCTAAATGATAGTATATAATTTTGTGTTTGTCAAATTTAATTGGAGAAAAATTTTTTCAAAAAATCTTCAAAATCAATTCATTGACACATATAAAAAGACAATATAAAATCTTAATATAAAAAATTGTGAACGAAAGTCGGCTTTGAATGTAGCTGGCTTTTTTTCGTTAGGAGGACGTACAATTGAGTTTAAAATTAGATATACAAAAGAAACCAAATACAACAGATTCAAGACAAATAAAAAGACCAGAAGATATTTATAATTTAGAAGAAGTACAAGAAATAAAAGACGCAATTCAAGAGCATTTTCTATTTATTGGATTAGATAGAGGAAATCATATACGAAAAATTAGTTTGATGGGAATTGGAACAAGTGCTGGAATATATATTGATAGCAAACAATTAATAAGAAATGCAATAATAAATGCGTTTGATAAAGTAGTTTTTGTACATAATCATCCGTCAAACAGTTTAGAGCCAAGCTATGAAGATAAGCATTTAACTGATATTACAGGAAAACTTATGGAAGTTTTTAATATAGAACTTGTAGACCATTTGATTGTAACAGAAGATAATTTTGCTAGTATGAAACAATTAGGTGTAATAAATAGAAATTATAGTAATGAGAATTTGAATTTTATGAATAAGGCTTTTTTGATAGAGGAGAATAATAACTTAAAACAAGAGCTTGAAACATTGAAGAATAGTAATGTTGAAGAATTAGAAGATGAGGAAGAAGAAATTTGACATAAATTTATAGTGTGATATAATTCAAACAATTAGTGATAATTTGTAGGTGGAAATGATAATATGAATGAAAAAAAAATATATTATAGAAGATATACAATTAATGAAAGAATGGCATTATATAAAAAATAATGGACTTAATCCAGATAACATTTCTTCAGGTAGTGATAAAAAGGTGTGGTGGATATGTTCTAAAGGACATGAATGGGAAACACAAGTTAAAAATCGAACTCGAGGAACTGGATGTCCTTATTGTTCAAATCAAAAAGTATTAGTTGGTTATAATGATTTATTAACGATTAATCCCAAATTAGCTTCTGAATGGAATTATAAAAGGAATATTGATATTACTCCATCTGAATTTACAAGTTTTAGTAATAAAAAAGTTTGGTGGATATGTTCTAAAGGTCATGAATGGGAAGCTAGTATAAATGGTAGAAGTAAAGGATCAAATTGTCCTTATTGTAGTAATAGAAAAATATTAAAAGGTTTTAATGATTTGTTTACAACTAATCCTGAATTAAAACAAGAATGGGATTATATTAAAAATAGTAATTTAAATCCTGATGAAATTTCTTATGGTAGTGAAAAAAAAGCTAATTGGATATGTTCTAAAGGACATGAATGGAAAGCACAAATATCATCAAGAACTTCAGGATATGGTTGCCCAATATGTGGTAGAATAAAATCTAGTAAAAATAAAGCAACTCCAAAAAAAGGAAATAGTGTTGCAGAGAAAAATAAAGATTTGATACAAGAATGGGATATTGAAAAGAATGATTTAACACCTTTCGAAGTTAATGCAACATCTCCTAGGAAAATATGGTGGAAATGTAGGGTATGTAATTACGAATGGGAAGCATCTGCTTTAACAAGAATTAATGGACATGGTTGTCCAGTTTGTGCAAAAAAAGAAACAGCAAAAAAACTTTCATTAGCACCTGAAGAAAAATCGTTATATAATAAAAACCCTTATATATTAAATGACTGGGATTATGAAAAAAACATAGGAATTGATGTAAAAAAAACATATGCTACTTCAGGAAAAATTGTGTGGTGGAAATGTAGTGTTTGTAATTATGAGTGGAAAGCTTCTATTTATGATAGAAATAATGGGTATGGTTGTCCAAACTGTAGTAGTGGTAGAAGAACATCATTTCCAGAAAAGGCAATATATTTTTATATAAAAAAATATTTTGCTGATGCAATAGATAATTATAAAGATGAAGATTTATTAAATGTAAAAAATTTAGAATTAGATATTTTTATTCCAAGTATAAAGCTTGGCATTGAATATGATGGTAGTTTATGGCATAAAAATTTAAAAAGAGATTTACAAAAAGATGAAATTTGTGCTGAAAAAGGTATAACTTTAATTAGGGTTAGAGAAAAAGGATTACCACTTTTAAATTCATCTTCTATAATATTTTTACTAAATTCAGATAATGAAAATGAGTTGGAGAAGAATATATATTTGATTTTGAAATACCTAAACATTAGGGCTCCAGAAGTAAATATAAAGTCAGATAGAATAAAAATTTATGAGTTAATAAAAATCAAATTAAAAGAAAATTCGTTATTAAATTGGACTAATGATATAGATGTTAAATGGCATCCCATTAAAAATGGAAACTTAAAATTAGAAAGTTTTGCAATTAAATCTCATAAAAAAGTATGGTGGGCATGCTCTAAAGGTCATGAATGGGAATCTGCTATTAGCAATATTACAAGAGGTGGAGGATGTCCAATTTGTAGCAATAAGAAAATTTTAAAAGGCTATAATGATTTGGCAAGTAGAAGACCTGATTTATCTAGTGAATGGGATTATGATAAGAATTTTCCTTTGACTCCATATGATGTTGTATTTAGGAGCACTAAAAAAATCTGGTGGATATGTAAAAAAAATCATAGCTGGAAATGTACAGTTGATTATAGATATAGAAAACAGCCAATTTGTCCGTTTTGTAAAAAAGAAAAGAGTAATAATTAGTATGAAAAAATTAAAATAGTAATTTTAGAGGTGAGATATGGATTTAAGAAAATATTACTTACAAAATGTTTCAGAGGAGGAATATTATTATAAATTTTATGATTTAATTAATAATATTAATTATACATATAATGTATTTTTGGGGATGGAAGAGTCTAATAATTATGAATTTATTATTTATGATATTGATGATGCAATAGAAAAATTCAAAAGTTTGTGTCAACCTGAAAATGAGTGTCACAATAAAGAAGAACAGTGTTGGTTTTATTTAATTTTGTTCTATTTATATAAACATGGTTATATAATTGAAGAATTTCCAAGAATAATTGAACGTCCCCCAGAAGATAGTTATCAATTTGTTAATAGAGACATTAGAAATAAATTGATTGCTAATGGGAAGGATAATAATGGGACTGTACGTTATTCAGAAAGAAGAAGATTTGTTGCAAATCTTACTTTTAAACAAAATGAAACATATATAGCAATAGATGATTCTATTGAAAGAAAATTTGAAGAAATCTCTACTAGACAGGCTTCGTTTGATAAAATGAGTATTGATGAAAAAATTTTAGAAATTGCAAATCTAATAGAACATTTTTTAAAAAAAGATGATAAATTTATTACACTTGATTATGCAAAAATATGTTTTGATTATATAAATGAAGAAATAATAAAAAAATACAGAAAAAAGATTCAATGTTTTAGACATTCTTCGGAAGAAGCACTTAAAGAAAGAGAAGAATACTCGGAAGTACAAAAAAATTTTATAATTGATTATGGATTGATAATATTAAAAGTAATTCATACACTTTTAAATGATAAAAAGAGCTAATTAAATTATAAGTTGTAGGATGGAGTAATTATGAATTTTGAAAATTTTAAAGATACAGCAATAAACGAAATTGAAGTAAAAAAGGATTTAGATAATACAGATAAAAAATCAGGAATCTATGCTATCTATATTAAAGATTTTGACTATAAACTTATGAAATATGAACCACGCATTTTACCAGTATATATAGGACAAAGTAAAAATATGTATACAAGAATGCAATCACATCAAAAGAGAATAAATGAAGTATTTTCATATACAATCAATGAATTTAATAAAAATTTAAAAACAAAAAAAGAAAGTCAATATATGTATCATAAAATTAGAAAATGCATTAATGATACAAGAATAACACAGGATAATATAAAGTTTAAGGTTTTAGAATATTGTGAAGAAAGTAAATTATTAGAAAGAGAAAATTATTATATAGATTTATATAAAACAGAATCTTTAGGATTTAATCAATTAAGTTCTATACCTAAAATGGTTATATTTAATGTAAACAAAGCTAGTGAGAGAGAGGTAATAAATTTATTAGAATTAATATCAAAAGATATTGAACAAGTTTTAGAAGATAAATATAAAAATAATGGTTTTTCATCTTTTAATGCATCAATGCTATGTTACAATAGCCGAATTATTTTAGGTAAAATAGAATCAAAAGAGCGTAATCCAAAGAATAAAGATAAATATAGTGAGGAAGTCATAGTAAAGTTTAATGAAACATTAGAATTGTATGGCAAAATTTATCAAGAAACAGATATGATATACGAAATAGGAATTCCACCTTTTATAGAATGGGATTTAAAGTTAGAAAAATTGAAAATAAAAAAATAATATTTCAAGATGGATATAATTTCAAAATTTCTTCAAAATCCATTCATTGACACATACAAAAAAGCAATATAAAATCTTATTATAAAAAATTGTGAGCGAAAGTCAGTTTTAACCAACTGGCTTTTTTTTCGTGCTCAAAAGAAGGGAGAAACAAAGTATGTTAGAAGATTTTAAAACAAAACTTGAATATGGAAAAGCAGTTTTAATTTGTGATAATGACATCAATTTAAATTCATATACAACAGAAATCAGACCTAAACTAATGATATTAAAATCAGAGCCAAACAAAATATATGGCTTAGACCGTTATGAATTTACTAGAGAATACAAAAGTGAAGTGTTTAAAATCGCAGAAGAAAAAGGCTTAAAACCAATTGATATTACAGGAGTTATAAGAGAAAAAATAAGAAATATTGTAGAAATTGAATTACAAAAATATATTGATAAAAACATAAACAATATTGATTATATAACTGAATTTACTGTAAGAGAATATCCAAATTATACTACTAAATCATTTGAATTTTTAAGCGAATCTAATATGTATGGTAAAGATATTAGAAATGATGAAGAGGCAGTAAAAAAATACTATTTAGCATTAAAACAAATTGATAATGGAATAGTAGGATTGTATTCAGATAGATACAGCAGTACTTCATTTGAATATAACTTAGAAAAACAAGAATTTAATATTTCAGATGAAGAAATTTTAAAAAGAGTATATAGTGATAAACAATTAAAATTAATTTTAGCATATGAGCAGTATACAAGAGGGTTAACACCACCAATTTACAACGAAATAGCGAAAATAAATCAATTTTTAGTAAATAAAAAATCAGTAACTTTTGAATTGCACAATGGAACTAAAATAAAGGCAGAATCTCATTTAAGCGACATACTACATATTAAAGATACTGGAGAAATTTTCATATCAGATAGATATACCAATAAAGTTATTGAAGGAGAGCCAATAGGCTACTGTAAATGTCTAGCCACAGAGCTTAAATGTTTAAAATATTCTAAAAACGAATTACAAATAAATTCAGAGGCATTAAAAAGTTTAAAAATAGAAGAAAAACAAGAAGAACAAATATTAGAGGATGAAGAAGACGAAGAAGAAATTTAAGAAGAAAAGGAGATTTAAAAAAATGAAAAAATATGAAAGTGTAATTATTATTAATCCAAAATTAGAGGGAAAAGAAATTAAAGATACAATAGAAAAATACAAAAATATGATGAATGAATTTTCAAACAAAAAAGTAACTGTAGAAGACCTTGGAGAAAGAAAATTAGCATACGAAATTAGAAAAAATAATACTGGTTATTATGCTGTGTTTAATTTTTATTCAGAGCCTAACAATATATCTGAATTAGAAAGAAATTATAGGATAGATGATAATGTTATAAAATTTATTATAATGCGCCAAGACGAACTAGAGTATGACGAATCAGAGGAAGAAGACGAGGAGGAATACTAATAATGAAATTAATGACAAAAGAATTAGAAGAAGAATTTAAAAAATATCCTATAGGTAGTCAAGATGGACTTGGAGGACAAGCAAAAGTTATTGTTAAATACTTTAATCCAATGGGTGCTGCAACATGGTTTATAACAGAGGCAGATAAAAAAGAAAATGGCGATTTTGAAATGTATGGCTTTTGTAATTTAGGAGATAGTGATATGGCAGAATTTGGATATGTAATGCTATCAGAGTTACAAAATATAAAATTACCATTTGGAATGACAATAGAAAGAGATTTATATTTACCAAAAGATTGCACCTTAATTCAAGCTATGAAACAAATTGGAATGGAAATACCAGAGTATTTATTAGAAAATGAAGACGAGGAAGAGGAGGAGTATTAATTATGATAGGTAAAGTAATAGTTGATATGATAATAGTATCTGCTATAATATTTACATTTGCAAATGGAATAACACATACAAGTTATGCAAATGAAGAAAAAAATAAAACAGAATATGTAATTTCTAAAAGTGAAGAATGTAAGTTTTTAGAAGATATTTATAAAACAGAAACTGATACATTAAAAATAAATAACATAGATAAAACAGTTTCAGATAAAAATTATATTGATAAAGAAATTACAGAAACAAAAATATTAAATAAATCAAACGACCAATATATTAAAAATCAATTTGGAGAAACAAAAGATTTTAATGATGGAGAATATAAAGGAATATTAAGTATTTCTAATATTGATGTTAAAACTATTAAAAATGGATATTATGAAAAAATAGATGAGCAAATATTAAGTTTTGAAAATTATTCAGACAATGATTTAAATAATATAGAAAAAGAAATTGATATAAATAACACAAAATATTATCTAATAAATGTTGAGTGGGAACCTGAAACTATGCAAGGAATAGATAATGAAAATGTTCCAATCACATACAAAGGTAAAAAAATATATCAAACAGTTAAAACTTTAGCAAATCCAGATACATACAAAGTTACAGTTACATATTCAGGAAAAGCTGAAAAAATTGATACAATATATGATTATAAAATAAATTATGAAAAAGAAGTTGAAGAGCCAAAAGAAGAACCTATAGTTGAAGAAAAAGAAGATAAGCAAGTTAATAAATTTATTATTGTTTCAGGAATAGGTTTAACAGCAATACTAATGTATTTATTAAAAGGTAAAAACACATATATCTATGCTAAAAATAATAATGGATTCAAATTAATTAAAACCGAAAAATTAAGTGATAAAAAAGTATCAATAGATATTTCAAATTGCTACAGAAGTGATGAAAATATTTATGCAATAAAAATAAATCCACTTACATTTAAAAAGTTTAAAGGAATAACAATAAGCATAGTTCGAGGAAATAATAAAAAAGATATAGTTTTATGGAATAATTATTATGAAATTAAGATGTAAAAATTTCAAAATTTCTTCAAAAAACATTCATTGACGTATTAAAAAATAGATGTTAATATTCCAGTATGAGCTATTATGAATAAGCGATGGCAAGTAGAAATACGAGCTGTTGCTTATTTTTATTTTGGAGGAGTATATGAAAAAGAAAATTTTAATTTATGTTTCAATAATTATTATGGTAGTAAGTTTATTAAGTTTAGTATTTCTATTGAAACCCAAAAACAATAATACAAATGATAATCAACTAGAAGAAATAAAAACAATAGAAGAGCAAGTGGTAGAAGTATTATCTATTGAAGAAACAGATAAAAATATTATTGGCTATATTTCAATAGAAAAAATAGGACTAGATAAAGCACCAATAGCAGATGGAACAGATAACAAAACAATAGGTAAATATGTAGGTCATTTTGAAAATACAAGTTATTTAGATGGAAATGTATGTTTATGCTCTCATAATAGAGGAAGTAAAGCAGCATATTTTGGAGAAATTAAAAATCTAAATAAAGGCGATATTATAACTTATATAACAAAATATGAAACTAAGCATTACGAAGTACAAGAAGTAAAAACAATTGAAGAAACAGATTTTAGTGTATTAGAGCAAACAGAAAAAAATAAAATCACACTTATAACATGTGTTGAAAATCAAAGCAATTTACGATTATGTGTTATAGGAACTGAAAAGTAGAAATATAGAATAAACAAATTTTAAGTGGCTATGTAATTTTATTATATAGATTTAAATTATGCGAGGAAGGAGGACAAAACAATATGAATATTAGTGTTAAGAATTTAAATTTAACAAATGATCCAAACAATATTACAAAAGCTATTGCAACTATAAGTATTGAAGATATGTTTAATATTGAAGGAGTAACTGTTAAAAGAAGTAAAGAAGATAATATTTATGTGCAATTACCACAACGTTCATATTATGATAAAGAAACACAAGAAAAAAGATATAAAGATTGTTGTTATCCTACAAATAAGGAATTAAGAGAGCAAATTTCAAAAACTGTGTTAGATACATATTATGAAAAATTAAAAGAACGCGAAGATATGCAAGAAGAATCTCAAAAAAAAACTTCTAAATCTGTGAAATCAAAATCTAAAAAAGAAGAAGTACCAGAAATTGAAGAAGATGAAGAGGAAGTTTTATAAAAGACAGCAAAGTCGTATGCTAGGCTGAAAAGAATAATCAAAAAGGTGGACGTATTATAAATTACACGGTATAATATGGATAGAAAGGGATGATTCTATGAAAAAGAAAATCTTATTAATATCTAGTATTATACTAGGAGTAGTAGCACTTATATGTATTGTATTAGTTATAAAAAATGGTAATACCAAAAACAATGAAACTAAAATAAGCAAAGAAACTACGTCTACAAAACAAGAAAGCATAATAGGTCAAAATGATATAAATAATACTGTTGCAACAAGTATTGAAACAGAAGATAAAGAAATTGAAAATACAGAAGAAAAAAATATTGAACAAACACAAGAAAAAATAAAAGAAGAAACTAAAGAAGAAAAAGCACAAGAAATTACAAAAGAAATAAAACAAGAAACAAAAGAAGAAGCAAAACAAGAAGTTAAACAAGTTACACAAGATAAAAAGATTGAAAACACACAAGAAAAAACTACAAGTAAAGTTACAAAAGAAACAACTGGAACAGTAGAAAAACAGGAACAACCCACAACCACTACTGTTCCAACTAAAAAAGAAGAAAAAGCTCCAGAGCAAGTTGTAGAGCAAGAACCTGCAAAACCAGTAGAAGAGCCAAAAGAAGAAACAAAGAAAATAGATTTAGCAAAATACGATTATTATGAAAATAGTTCAAATGGTTCATACAAAGGATTTATTAGAGATGATGCTGAAATGAGCAAATTAAAATCTTTAATAGATACTGCAATAAATGAATTTGGCTATACAAATGTAAAAATAGTTCAAGACAGTTCATTACCGAAAAGTGGACTAAGAAGTTTTACAGCAAATAAAACAAATGTAGAAAATTTAGTATATGATTCAGATGGATTTACAATTTGTTATTATTCAGTAAAAGAATACCACATATCAAGTGATGGAACAGAAACCTTATTTCAAACAAGGTCATATATAAAAGTTAAATAAAATTTCAAAATCCTTTCAAAATTCGTTCATTGACATAGTTTTTTGAAGGTAGTATTATTTTAGTGTGATAAATTTTAAATAAGAAAAGAAATCAGTTAATTCCCCTGCTGGTTTCTTTTTTTTACGTCAAAATAAGGAGGTTTATATTTATGATTAAAAAAATCAAAAAAAGAGCAATAGCAACAATTTTATTAGTATTAACAATGCTATCTAACATATTACCAATATTCCCAACGGTAAAAAGTTTAGCAGTAAATAACAATGATGTAGGAACAAAACTTGATATTGTAAATTTAGGTAATATTCCATATCACTTAAAAAGTTATGGAGTTGCAAGTAAAGGTTATATAATAACACAAACAGTTGGATATTATGATAACGGAATCTTTTACCCAGCATTTTGTATGCACAAAGACAGACTAGGTGTTGATGATGTAAGAGAATATAGTGTAACTATTACAGAGCTTTTAAAAGATAAAGAAACATATAACAAAGTATGGAGAGTAGTTACAAATGGCTATCCATATAAATCAGTAGAAGAAATGGGAGTTAGAGATTATAGATATGCATATCAAGCAACCAAAATGGCAGTATATTGCGTATTAGGTCAAACAAATGTAGATGACTTTTATGCAACAGATGAAATAGGCCAAGAAATAGTTGATTGCATACACAAATTAGTTGATATTGGAAATAACGGCACAGATACTTATAGAACACCAGTAGCAAATGCTGAAAAGAATGGAAATATGTATTTAGAAGGAAATTATTATATTCAAAATTATACAGTAAGCTCTAATATAGAAATTACAAGTTACGATATAGCAATTACAGGATTTCCAAATGGAACAATAATAACAGACCAAAACGGAACACAAAAAAATACATTTAACGCAGGGGAAAAATTTCAAGTTAGATTACCAAAAAACAGTGTAGAAACAGGAGATGTTGATGGTAAAATAAGATTAACAGTAACATCAAAATCATATGCAGTATTTTATGCAACAAGTCATGATGAAACATTACAAGATTATACAATAACAGGAGACCCACTTGCATTAACAAGTAGCACTACAAATTTAAGTTTAAAAGGAAATACTGCAGGTATAAAAATTAAAAAAGTAGATGAAGAAACAAACAAACCAATTTCAAATACAACTTTCCAAATTAGTAAACAAGATGGAACAGTAATTGGAACTGCAACAACAGGAAATGACGGAACTGTTACATTTAATAATTTATATCAAGAAAATTATGTATTAAAAGAAATAAAAAGTAATGATAACTATGTATTAGACCAAGAAACAATAAACATTCCAGCATATTACAATAAAATAACAGAAAGAACAATTACAAATAAACATAAAGAGGGAAATTTAACTATTTATAAAGTTGATAAAGATAATCATAAAATAGCTTTAGGAAATGTTGAATTTGACTTATTTAGTGAAGAATTTAATAAAGTAATTGGAACATATAAAACAGATGTAAATGGAGTAATAAACATTAAAAATTTACGTATAGGAAATTATAAGTTAATAGAGAAAAATACTGGCAAATGGTACAATTTAGCAGATGATAGAAATATAAAAGTTGAATGGAATAATACAACTAAAACAACAATAGAAAATGAATTAAAAAAAGGTCAAATCAAAGTAATAAAAGTAGATTTAGATAATAAAGAAGTTAAACTTAAAGATGTAGAATTTCAAGTTTTAGACCAAAATGGAAAAGTTTTAGAAATAATAAAAACAAATGAAAATGGAGAGGCTTTAACAAGTAAATATCCTATAAGAGATTATGAAAAATTAACAATAAAAGAAACTAAAACAAATAAATGGTATAAACTAAATGAAACACCACAAACAGTTACTTTAAAAGAAAATGAAATTACTACTATAACATTCACAAATGAGAAAAAGAAAGGCCAAATTAAAGTAATAAAAGTAGATTTGGATAACAATGAAGTTAAAATACCAGATGTAGAATTTAAAGTATATGATGAAAAAGGAAATGTTGTAGATACTTTAAAAACAGATAAAAATGGAGAGGCAATAAGTAAAAAATTAACGATAGACCAAAATTATAAAGTTCAAGAAACTAAGACAGGCAAATGGTATGTGCTAAATGAAAAAACACAAACAGTTACTTTAAAACAAGATGAAATTACAAATATAACATTCACAAATGAGAAAAAGAAAGGTCAAATTAGAATAATAAAAGTAGATTTAGATAACAAAGAAGTTAAATTATCAAATGTAGAATTTAAAGTATATGACGAAAAAGGAAATGTAGTTGAAACACTTAAAACAGATGAAAACGGTGAAGCAATAACAAAAAGATTACCAATCGACCAAAAGTACACAATTCAAGAAACTAAAACATTACAAAACTATGTATTGAGTGATAAAAAAGAAACAGTTACATTAACACAAGACCAAATTACAAACATCACTTTTGAAAATGAAAAAATTAAAGGGAAAATAGAAATTACAAAAGTAAGCGCAGATGATAATAAAATAATTAAAGAAGAAAAAGGCACACTATTAGAAAATGCAGTATTTGAAATATACACAGAAAATTATGAATTAGTAGATACAATTACTACAGCAAAAGATGGAAAAGCAACAAGTAAATTATTAGAATATGGAAATTACTATGTAAAAGAAAAAGATACTGGTTCAGATTATTATTTATTAAACACTGAAAAATACGAAATTCAAATTAGAGAGCACAACAAAACAATTCCAGTAACAATAGAAAATACAAGTGTTGATATTGGATTAGATATTGATAAAACAGGTTTAGTTCAAGCACAACCAAATGATGAAATTAAATATAGTTTCAATTCATTAAAAAACACATCAAATGTAGCTTTAGAGAATTTCACTTGGACAGATAATTTACCTTATGAATATGTAAGAATAACAAAATTATTTACAGGTACTTATAACGAAGATTTAGATTATAGTGTAAAATATAAAACTAATAAATCAGATGATTATATTGAATATGGAAAATATAATACTCAAAAGAATAATTATATTGATTTTACAAAAGTAGAACTAGATGAGGATGAGTTTATTACAGATTACAAAATAGAATTTGGAACAGTTATGCCAGGATTTGAAGCAATAGAAAAGCCATTTATATTTGCAAAAGTTTTACCAACTGTAAAAGCAGAAGATAAATGGGTAAATCATACAAGTTTAACAGGAAATTACAAAGAGCACAAATTAGAAGATAAAGCAGAATGGACTACAACTTCATATACGAAAAAATTAGAAGTTAAAAAGTTACCACGAACAGGATTTTAGAAAATATTAAGAAAAATAAAAGAGCCAAAGAGTTTGATACAAGCGAATTCTTTGGCTCGTTTTGTTGTATATGTTAAATTTATTACGTTAGATTGTTACAAAAGATTTTTTTTATGATATAATACTGTTAAAATTAGGAAAAGAGTGATAAAGATTGACACAAAGGCAAATTATTAATATTATAGAAACAACATTAATAGATAAAATGATTAATGATCCAAATTATATAAGATATACTTTTTATGAAGTTAATATAAAATATCCACAAAATTATGGAATAGAAAAACAAGATATAGGCATGTTTTTGCAGTTATTGAGAACTAAGCTAAAAAACGATAACTATCATGTATATTCAGAAGGGCAGAAATTTGAATATAACAATGCAAAAATGACAGTGCAGAGCAATGAAGTTTTGGTTGCGGTGAAAGAGTAGAAAGGGGAATTGTATGAAAAATGTATTAAATTATTTTGAAGAAATAATGAAAATCCCAAGAGAATCCGGAAAAGAAGAAAAAATAGCTCAATATTTAATAAACTATGCAAAAGAAAATAACATTGAATATCAACGAGGAAAATACAATACAGTATTTTTACAAAAAAACAATAATTCAAACAAAACAATAATATTACAAGCGCATTCAGATATGGTATGCGTATCAACTGAAAATTACGATTTTGATAATAACGGAATTCCATTCTATATAGATGGAGATTATTATAAATCAAAAAACACATCACTAGGAGCAGATGATGGAATAGGTATTGCAATTATTTTAGCCATACTACAAGAAAAAGAAAATATGCCAAATATTGAAGTGATGATAACAACACAAGAAGAAACAACAATGCTAGGGGCAAGTAATTTTGACTATTCATTATTAACAGGAAAAACATTAATCAGTTTAGATGGAATAACAGAAGCAGATATAGAATCATCAAGTGCAGGAATGTGTTCGATTACATTAACTAAAAAGGTAAATTATAAAAATACTTCAAATAATTGTTTTAAATTATCTATAAAAGGTCTTATTGGAGGACATTCAGGAGATGATATTGATAAAAATAGATGTAATGCAATTAAATTAGTAATACATATTTTAAAACAATTAAATTGTACTGGAATAATATCAGTTGATATAGGAAAAAGAGATAATGTTATACCAAGTGAGGGAAATATTATATTTTCATCGGAACAAAATTTAGATGAGATAAAAAATGAAATTGATAATATTATCTTGAGTTTGAAAACTAATGAAAATATTAGTTTTGATATTCAAAAAGTAGAAAACATAAAAGTAATAGAAGATAGTAATCAAATTATTAGTTTTATAGATGAAATAAAAAATGGATTATTAGAAACATTTCAAAAAGATGGTTTTCCATTAATATCTGCAAATATTGGGAAATTATCAACAGAGGATAATAAAGTGATAATAAAATATAGTATTAGAAGTTCAGATGTTTTAAAAGAAGAAAATTTATTAGAAGAAACTAGTAAATTAGCTAGTAAATATGGTTTTGAATTTATACTTGATGCAAGAAAACCATTTTTTCCATATAAAGAGAATTCTGATATTAGAAATTTATTATCTGAAACTTATAAAGAGTTGTATGGCAAGGATACAATTACTAGAAAAATTCATGCTTGTATGGAGGGTGGTATTATAAGTAATAATATTGAAAATTTAGATATTGTTACAATTGCACCTACGATTGATGATTGTCATTCAATTAATGAAAAGGTAAGTATATCATCTACATTACGAGTGTATGAATGGTTGAGGGAAACTTTGAAGAAGTTTAATGGTTAAGAAAGAATAGATATATTTTTCAAAAGTAAATTATTTAAGGAGTGAAATATTATGTTAAAACAAAAATATGAAAACTGGACAAAAGAATTTATGGAATCTTGGAAAGAGTTAGATTGGAAAAGAACATTAAAAACATTAAATCAAAATGTAAAATATTATGAAAATCCAATAGATGAGCCTTGTTCTAACTTTGAAGAAGTAACAAATTTATGGAATGTTGTTGCAGATAATCAAAAAGATATACAATACAAATTTGAAATAGTTGCTTACAATGAAGAAACTTGTATTATAAATTGGCAAATGACAAGAACTATGACAAATGGAAATGTTAAACAAGAAATAGATGGAATTTTTCAAATCTCATTAGATGATGATGGAAAATGTACATATTTTAAACAATGGAGATTTACTAGATAGTAGTATAATAAATAAAAACAAAGGGAGGAATTCAAATGGAAATAACATGGCAATGGATAGTTAATCAAATTTTTGCGTTTATAGGATTAATTTTTGTTATATTTTCTTTTCAACAAAAAAGTACAAAAAAATTAATAATTTTAAGAAATTTTGCAACAGGGTTTGTATTCATAGGATTATGCTTTTTAGGTAATATATCTGCAATAATTTTTTGTGGTGCAGGTGTAATTAGAAATTTAGTTTCTTTATATTTTGCATATAAACCTAATTCTAAAAAAAGTGTAAAATATTTAGCATCAGTATTAATAATAATGTTATTAGTGATATTAAATATAATTTATTGGAAAAATTTATATAATTTATATAGTATGATACTTGGAACACTTGCAGTAATTACATTTATGCAAGAAAAAGCATCAACTATAAGAAAATTATCAGTGGTTTCAGAGATTTTATCGATTACATATTATGCTTTATTATTATCTCCAACAAATGTGGTTATTGAAGTGGTTGGGTTAGTTAGTGCGATTGTTGGAATAGTAAGATTGGATTTAAAGAAAAACGATAAGGAGGCTAATTAAATGAAAAAAACAATACTTATCACAGGCGGTAGTGATGGACTTGGTAAAACATTAGCAGAATACTTGTCAAAAGAAAATAACGTTATTATTATTGCAACAAACGAAGAAAAATTAAAGAAAGTTGCTACAAATAATAACTGTACATATAAAATATGTGATGTTAGTGATTATAAATTAGTAGAAAATACAATTAATGAAATTATAGAACAACATAATAAAATAGATGTATTGATAAACAATGCAGGATTATGGATTCAAGAAGAATTGGATATAAATGATAGCGATAGAATAAAATCAGTAATAGAAGTAAATCTACTTGGAACAATAAATGTTTCAAAAGCAGTAATACCAAATATGAAACAGAATAAAGATGGAATAATAATTAATATCAACTCACAAGCAGGAATAAATCATAAGGCAGAAAGAACTGTGTACAATGCATCAAAATGGGGTGTGACAGGATTTACTAAATCATTGCAAGATGAACTTGCAAAGTATGGTATTAGAGTTACAGATGTGTTACCAGGAATGTTAAAAACAGATATGTTTAATAAATTAAATATAACTAAAAATATGGAAAATGGTTTAGAAACTAAAGAAGTAGCTAGATTAATACAGTTTATTATAGATACTCCAAGTAATGTTATGATTCCAGAAGTTGGAATTAAAAATATAAATAACTAGAGAGGAGATAGATTATGGGCTCATATGTAGAATTGAATGATACATTACAAATAACAAAAGAACAAGGGTTCCCAAAAGAATTAGATTGGCAGAAACATATTTTAAAACCATATACTGCAGAAGAATTTGCAGATAAGGTATTTGAATTTAAAGATAAACCTAATGTAAGAAATTATCATATGCCACCAGTAAGGAATTTTTTAGTAGAAAATATTAACGGAAAATGGCTTTATTGGGGACAAATTCATATGTTAGAAGTTAAACATGATTATATAAATAGAACAACTTCAGGAAAGTTTAAGATAATTTATATTAATAAACCAGAAGAGATGGAAATGGCTCATAATTTGATTGATAGAAATAAAGATACGTTTTTTGAGTTGAAGTAAAATTAATTTTAATATTGTATTTAGAATGAAAAGATTTAGGAGGAAAAAGCTATGCCACAATTATTTTTTATTAGACACGGACAAACACAAGCAAATGTAGAAGGAGTTTTAACTGGAACAATAGAAACAAATTTAACGCAAAAAGGAATTGAAGATGCTAAAAAATTAGCATCAGAATTAACTGAAAAATTTGATTACTATTATTGTTCACCATTAAAGAGAACACATCAAACATTAAATGCAATAAAAGGTGATGTTGATTTTATTATTGATGAAAGAATAATAGAAGTTTCAACTGGAGACTGGCAAGGGAAATTGAAAACAGAATTGCCAGAAGAAGAATATGATTTATATAAAAAAGGTTTATTAAATCCACCAAATGGAGAATCTTTAGATGCTGTAGATAGAAGAATAAAATCATTCTTAGCAGATATGTTTGGAAAATATAAAAAAGAAGATAAAATTCTTGTAGTAACTCATAATGCATTTATGAGAAGTTTGAAAAGATTATTTGTTGATAAAGATAAAGTAGTTGAACCTAAAAATTTAGAAATTTTTATGGTTGATGATGGAATGTATAAGATTTTAGAACAACATGAAGAAGAAAGATAAAGAGGAAATTATTATGGATGAAACAATATATTATGATAGTAACAATATTAAGTTACGTGGAATACTTAATAAATCAAATAATGATAAAATAGTTATAATGTGCCATGGAATTAGAGGCAATAAAGATGAACAACAACTTATATATTTAGCAGATAAGTTACAAAAAGAAGGATATAGTTCTTTTAGATTTGATTTTAATGGACACGGAGAGAGCAGTGGAAAAGATTTTGAAATGACTATTTCTAAAGAAATATCAGATCTAAAAAATACTATAAGTATGCTAAAAGAAAAAGGTTATAAAGAATTTGTATTATTAGGTGAAAGTTTCGGAGCTAGTATAGTTTCGTTATTTCCATATAATGAATTTAATGGCATAAAAGGTATTGTTTTATGGTATGGAGCACTTAATTATGATTGCATCAAATATGGAAATTTATTTACTGCTGAAAATAAAAAAATTGCTCAAAATGATGGATTCTATATTTCAAAAAGTATGAATAGTGGAAAAGAATTTAAATTTGGTTTTGAATTATTTAATGAAATAGATAAATATAAACCTTATGAAGAACTAAAAAGATGTGAATTACCAAAACTATTTGTTCATGGAGAAATAGATAGTGCTGTGCCATATAAGTTATCAAAAGATGTTGCAGAAACGTGTAGTAATGCAAAATTTGAGTTTATAGAGAATGGAGAGCATACATTTCAAAATTCAAAAGAAGCACTAGAAAAAGCTGTTGATACAACAGTGAATTTTATAAAAGAAATAATATAGATAGTGCTTCTCTAATATTACTAGGAGAACATTTAGAGATGATTTTTTACAAGAAATTATAATAGAGGTGAAAAAAATTGAACAAAGAAAATATAATAGAAACAATAAAAAAATATCTAGCGGATAAGTATAATTGCGATATTAAAGAACTAGATAAAACCGGATTAAATATAATAAAAAATAATAGTGAAAATAAATTAAAAATATTATTATTTTATGATTTAATTTTAGTACTTACATCAGAAAATTTATATGAATTAGTAGAAGAAAAATTAACTAATAAAAATGTATATGAAATATTTGAATTTCCATTAGTATATGGTCAATCCATATACTTTATACCAGATTTAACAAGATTAGAAAAACAAGACGAAATAAAAAAATATGAATTTAAATTATTTGATGGAAATACAGAACAAATAGAATTATCAAGTGGTTTTGAAAATGCAATTACTTTTGATGAAAATGGAAAATGTATTTCTAACATAGCATATTGTGCTTATTATAATGGAAATATTATAGGTGTAGCAGGAGCAGACAAAATAAATGATGAAATATGGGAAGTTGGTATAGAGGTCTTACCAGAATATAGAAAAGATGGACTTGCAACAATATTAACTAAAAATTTAACAATGAAAATTTTAGAAAAGGGTATTGTTCCAATATGGTGTGCATCTTCTACAAATATTGGCTCACAAGCAGTTGCAAACAGAAGTTGCTATATTCCATTATGGGTTGAATCTTTTGGGGATATTTATGATGAAAACTATGTTTTTAAAGATTTGATAAAGTAAGAAGGTGTAATATATGATAGAAGGATATATATGTAAAATAGCAACTATTGAAGAAATGGAACAAAATTGGAATTATCTAATAGAAATACATCCAGGAGATAATGCATGGCAAAAATATAAAGAAAAAGCAATTCGAGATATGCAAAACGGAAATGCGATAGTTTATTACGGATTATTAAATGGAGTAATAATATCAGAAGCGACAGCAATATTATCAAATATAGAGGCTCAAAATAGTGATGGATTAGTAGATAATACAACAGTATATTTATCAGCTTTTAGGACAAGAAAAGAGTGTCAAGGAAAAGGTTATTTTTCAGAACTATATAAATTTATGGAAAATGACTTAAAGAATAAAGGTTATAAAAAATTAACTTTAGGTGTAGAACCATGTGAAGTAAAAAATATGATGATATATTTTAAGTATGGTTTTACTGAATTTATAAAGAATGCTTATGAGATAGAACCACCTAAAAACGAAAACGAAGAACCTACGAAATATCTAGTTAGTTATTATGCAAAGAATTTAGAAGAAAAAACAATGAAAAATAATAAAGTAAATGGAAAGATAATTGCTATTTGCGGTAAAATTGCTAGCGGGAAATCATATTATGCTAATCAGATCAAAGAAAAAGAAAATGCAATTATTCTAAATACAGACGAACTTACTTATGCTATGTTTGATAATGAACAAGGAGAAAAATATACAGAATTAGCCAATAGAGCTAACGAGTATTTATTAAAGAAAGCAGTAGAGCTTATAAAAATAGGTTGTAATGTTATTATTGATTGGGGATTTTGGAGAAAATACAATAGAGGGTATATAAATGAGTATTTTAAAAATGAAGATATAATAGTAGAATGGCATTATATAAATATTGATGATTTATCATGGCAAAAAAATATTGAAGAAAGAAATAATAATATAGAGGCAGGACTGAATAAATCAGATTTTTATGTAACAGAAGGACTTAAGAAAAAACTATTAGATAATTGGGAAGAACCTAGTCGAAAAGAAATTGATGTTTGGCATGATTTTAAAAGACAATAGATAAGGTGATTAAATTGAATATAGAAGAAATAACACAATATTGTTTAAAAAAAGAAAAAGCATATATAGATTATCCTTTTGGGGATATTCCAATATGTTTCAAAGTAAATAACAAATTATTTGCACAACTGTATCCACTAGAAAATGATTATAAAATAACTTTAAAATGTAATGTTTTATTAGCAGAGATATATAGAAAACAGTATAAAGATATTGTAGTTAAAGGATATCATTGCCCTTCAGTTCAAGCACTACATTTTAATACAATTTATATAAATAAAATAGATAAAAAAATTTTATTTGAAATGATAGACCATTCTTATGATGAAGTTATAAAAAGTTTTTCAAAAAAAGTTCAAAGAGAAATTTTAGGAGAAGAAAATGAGTAATAAATATATAGAAGAAATAAAAGAAATTTTTGATAATAATAAAGAAAAAAGAATATTAGTAATAGGAACAACATGTACAGGAAAATCTACTTTAATAAAAAAATTAGGTGTAGGTGTAGACATGGACAAAGAAATATTTCCATTATTAACCAAACAGGAAACTGACTATGTATGTCAAACACCATGGACAGAAGAAATTGGAGAAAAGATGGATTTTTTTGTAAGAACTAAACTTAAAATAACTCCAGGTTCTCCTTTATTTGGTACAGTATTGATAGATTGTGATTTGATAATGTATCTACATATAAATGATGAACTTTTAAAAAAGAGAACTGATTTAAGGAATGTAGATTTTACAAATGCAAAAAATATGCAGTCAAAAATTGAAGAAGAAATCAAAGATTCAAATAAAAAAGTAATTACACTTGAAGTAATGGAATAAATGAAAAGAGGGATATAAGATGAAGAAGATATTATTAACAAGCACAGGTTTTTCTAATAAAAATATTGAAAGAAAATTCTTAGAATTATTAGGGAAAAATCCAAAAGAAGCTAAAGTATTATTTATAATTACAGCTGCAATTGATCCAGATGCAGTAAGAATATTATCAGGTTGTTTAGACGATTTAACAAATTGTGGTGTCAAAGATGAAAATATAAAAATTTATGATATGCATAAATCTATGACAGCAGAAGAACTAAATGAGTTTGATGCAATATATGTA
>JAGATI010000137.1 GCA_017621295.1 Clostridia bacterium
ATTTGCATTTTGAAATAAGATTATCTCAAAATGGAGATTATCAGAATCCTAGAAAATACATATTACAAGAAGATTAGAAAATTATTAATAATATAAACGAAAGGAGTTTAGAATAAAATGTAAAGTAAAATAAATTAAAAATATTACAATTTACATTGAAAAGGGAAAAGTGTCATGCTATCATTAATAATATAGAGATTTAAAATTTATTTTATGAGGTGATTATGATGATAATGAAAATTAAAAATATGGAAAATGGGAGATTGTCAAAAGGAGTTGCAATAGAAGATGTAATATATAATCAAAGTGAAATAGAGTTTGATTTTGGAAACTTTGATGATGAAGATTATGAAACAATAACATATAATGATTTTTTGTATTTTCGAGATGACTTTGAATTAATTATTGAAGATGATAAGTAATTTTTCATTATCTACTATTAGTAGATAATGAAAAATGTATAACTCTACTAATAGTTAGTTTTTTTTATTAAATCTTTTAGTTATTTTGTATATAAATTATAATTAAAGGAGGAAAAATATGAATCAAGAAAAAATAGGAAGTTTTATTGCACAATGTAGAAAAGAAAAAGGTCTTACTCAGTCACAATTAGCTGAGAAATTAAATATGTCTGATAAGTCTGTTTCTAAATGGGAGACAGGAAAAGGAATGCCAGATTCCTCTATTATGCTTGAATTGTGTAATTATCTAGGTATTAGTGTAAATGAATTATTAAGTGGAGAACATTTAAGAGAAGAACAATATCAAGAAAAAGCGAATGAGAACATCATAAATATTGCAAAGGAATCTGACCAAAATAGGAAAATAAAGAATAGAATAATAATTGTAATTATAACTATTTTTCTTTGTTTAATAGTAGTAGTAATTGTTAATAATTTATATAAAAATACTAAGGTAAATGTTGATTATGATAGTAGACTAGTAGAATGTAAAATTGAAAATGATAATATTGTATGTTCTTTCAATGGCTCAAGTTTAGTTACACTGTGTTCCCAGAAAGTTAATACAGATGAAGAAACACTAATATTTATAAATGGAAAAATGTTGCTACAAAATAAAATTCATAGTCATTTTGAAACTTGGGATTCTATGGCTCAATTAAATAGCGGTGAAACTCCTAATTTTAATTCGGGACTAATAATAGATAAAAATAAAGATATTATAGATTGCAAAGAAAGAATTAAAGTCTATTATACAAATGTATCTTTTAATAAAATAAAAGATGCCAATCAAAATGAATTACAAGAGATAATAGAACATTCACACTTAATAGCTGAGAAATAGTTATGTAAATTACAAGTATAGAAAAAATATTTAAAATAAAAACGTAAAAAAGGTATTTGATTTAAGAAAAAATCAAATATCTTTTTTTCGTGTAGATGAAAAGATATGCAAAGATATAAGGAAATAAGTAGAGAAGAGTTGACTTTCAAGAGCTTTTCTCTCTTGAAGAGGAGTGGTAAATTTGATTTTAGTAATAACAAAGGAAAACGAAAAACTTATTTCAGAAGTATGTGTAGAAAATAATATTGAAGATTATCAAATACTAACTACTGTAGCCAATTTGTATAATTTTACAGTAACAGAATTAAAAAGTTTAAATAATTTTACACAATTAATTATTGATATTACATCTATTAATGATACAGAAAAGCAATTAATTGATGCGATAGTAACGCTAAAGACTATTTATATGGATTTAAGAATTACAATTTTAGCCATAGGTTATCAAACTGGAAATACATTACTTTCCAGACTTTTTAGTGAATCTATTTTCAACTTTGTAACTGCTAGTGAATATCATACACAAAAAAATGAATTACAGAAATGTTTAACAACAGGTAATTCTTATAGTGACTCAATAGCATATAGATTCAAAGAAAATAGTAAGGATATACCTAAAAGCAAAGTAATTATAAAAAAAGAATATAGTAAAAAGAGAAATAGTGTAACAATTGGAGTTGTTGGAACACAAGCACACATTGGAGCAACAACGCAAGCCTTTCTAATATGTCAATTTCTTAATTCTATAGGGCTGCGCTCATGTTATGTTCAAGCAAATAATAAACAGGATGTAGAAAAAATAGCAACAATGAATAATGTAGTAAATATGAAAGATATGATAACTTACAATGGAATAGATATGTTTAGAGAGTTTATAGATAATAAAAGTACAGGTTATGACTTCTATATTTATGACTATGGCGATATTGATAATCTTAATATTAACTCATACATAACTAATGATATAAAAATTGTAGTATGTGGAACTAAAGAGTGGGATTTTGTTAATATTTCAAAAGTATTTGAAAATTTAAATAAAATCCAAAATGATATAAATTTTATATTTAATTTTACTGCAAAAGAAAATGAAAAAAATATATTATATGGATTACCAGAGTTTAAGAAAAATATATATTTTTCAGAATATGCACCAAATCCATTTGAAACAGAGAAAAATCAGAATATATATCATAGAATTTTAAAAGAGTTTATTATTGAAAAAACAAATCAGTTAGAAATAATTGAAAAAAATAAATTTTCTATAAAAAATATATTCTCAAAAGGAAAGAAAAAATGAAAAAGAATATTTATAAAGAATTTCAAAAAAAGCAAAAAATAATTCAGAATTACAATGAAAATGACAAAATAGTAGTAGAAGAACATAGTGTGTTGCTAAAAATGATAACATATTTAATTACATTTATTCACAGTACATTTAAAGTCATATTGTTTTTATTATTTATTTTGTTATTGTCTGTAGGTGCTACAGTTATTTGTAACAATTTATTACACATAAATTTATTAAATATAATCGGAGGTAAAGTATGAAAAGGAAATTATTATTATTTATGATTCCAATTTTAGTATTATCGACAAATGTATTTGCTACTGATAAATCTAGTACAGATACTATTGAGAAAACTATAATTATAGATAAAGCAGAAGAAAACAATTTCTTGAGTTTGCTAGACAATACTATTGAAATAGACAATGTTAAATATACTTTAGAAAGTAAAGAAAGAGAAGAATTAGAAACAACAAGTACTAAAATGGCAGAACAAACCAAAATACTTGAATTAACTACAAATAAAAGAGATAAGATATTACAAAATTTTGAAGAAAGTATAAAATATGATGATGGAGAGTTTTCAGGCAATTTATATCGTTTGGATAATTCATTAAGAGTAACAAATATTTATCATGGTAAATATGAAGAAGTGTTTACTATTAATAAACAATATACAAATTTAAATAATGCAGATTTAGATTATATACCAAAAGAAATAACTCAAGACGGTTATACATATTTATTAACAAAGTGTGAATGGAATGTAGTAGAAAATCAAGATATAAAAAATATCACTATTCCTAAAAGCTATATTGCAAATACTACTTATAAAGCAGTTAAAACATTAGAAAAGCCATACACCTATAAATGTGAAATAATTTACAACGGAGATGTTAGTAAGATAACTACTAATACAATTCAATATACATTAACCTATAAGAAGCAAGAACAAAAAGAGGAAATTAAAGAAAATAGAACATCTATATTACCTTATCTAGGTAGTACAGGTGTTTTTTTAGTTATCATTTTCTTTTTATTACCAAATACTAAAATTACAAATTATTATGATGGAAAATATCAAACTATTAAGCATATAAGAGTATCAACAAGAAAACCAAAAGTGAATTTAAAACATTTACCAAATGCCAGAACCAATGTATTCTCTATTAAATTTAACGACAAAATAGATAAAAAACTTAAAGGAAAGGCAGTCACAATTATTACTCCTAAAGCTACCTATCAAAAAATGATAATAAATAAATCTATAGAAGTTCATTTATAGAAGGAGGATTTAATTTGAAAAGTAAAATTATAATAGTTTTAATTGTTATTAGTATTATATCTTTATTATCTGGTATTAGTGTTTTTTTATTAAATAAACCAATACAGGAAACAAAGTCAGACGATTATGATGAAATATCCAATAAAGTAGAAAGTATACAAAATATAGATAATATTGAAAATTCAGATTTTATGGAACTATGGGACTCTAATGTGATAGGAACATTAGAAATACCTAGTATAAATTTGAAATTAAGTATTGCAGAAGGCATTGAAAATGATGTGATTAGCAAATATGTAGGTCATTTTCCAAGTACTGCATTAATTAAGGGAAATGTTGGACTGGCAGGACATAACACACAAAAGTTTTTTGCAAACTTAAAGAAATTAAAGAAAGGAGATGAGATAGTTTACAATTTTATTTTAGGTACAAAAGTTTATACAGTTGATACTATTGTTGAAATACAAGAAGAAGACTGGAGTTATTTAGAAGATACAGAAGATAATAGGATAACAATAATTACGTGTATATCAAATAAAAAAGATAAGAGATTATGCATTCAAGCAGTAGAGAAATAATTAAATATATTTCAATATATAAAAATTAAAGATATACAGAAAATTCACTTAACTGTTATATTTTAAAGGAGGATTTATGAAAAAGAAAATAAGTAAAATTATAGTAATAATGTGTGTATTAATAACTATTTTACCAATGCAAATGTTTCAAGCATTAGCTACAGGAATAGGAGATTCACCATATTTAGAAAGAGGAGATTTAGGATTTTACACTATACAATATCAAAGTAAGACTTCAGGAAATTGGTATTATATAACCTATAGTAGAACTTGGTATACAGATGAACAGGGAATTAGAAGAATTGCTTACTGTGTTGATCCAGATTTAAATGGAGTTGGTTGGTTAGAAGGCGAAGTAAGTGGATATCATGTGGATTTAAATGAGGCTTTATCAGATAATAGAGTATGGAGAGTGTATAGACATGGATATCCATATGTAAGTGCTAGTGATTTAGGAGTAGAAACAGAAGACGACGCTTATTTAGCTACAAAACAAGCAGCATATTGGATTATCAGAGGATATAGCTTAGAAGATATTCATACATACTTTAGACCTGGTGAAACTTCAATTAATGGACAAAACCTAGAAGATATACAAAGAAGAGGTAAAAAGGTAATTGATGCAATTTATCATTTAGTAAATTTAGGATATAACGGAACAGAAACTCAAGCATATAATGGTCTAATTAAAGTAAATAAAAATGGAGAATTTGCTCAAGATAATAATCAAGAATATTATTCACAAAAATATTCTGTTACATCATCTACATCAATGTCTGGATATACAGTAAAAAATATTATTGATTTCCCATCAGGTAGTTATGTTGCAGATTTAAATGGAAATGAAAAGACAGCGTTTTCATCTGGAGAGAAATTCAAAGTAATGATTCCTAAAAAATCTATTAATGAAAATATTTTAGGAAAAATAGAAATAGAAGGTAAATGTCAGAATTATCCTGTATACTATGGAAAATCTAGGGATAATAATACTCAAAGTTATGCAGTAACTGTAGATTCATATTCTAATATAATAGAAACTGTAAGTTTAAATATAGATTCATATAAATCAAATATAAAATTAACAAAAATAGATAAAGAAACAAAGGAAAAATTATCGGGAGTAAAATTTAATTTTAAATATGAGAATGGCAGTAATATAGGAGATTATACTACAGATAAAAAAGGAGAAATATATATTAACAACTTAAAACAAGGAACCATAATTGCTACAGAAGTTGAAACAAAAAATGAATATATTTTAGATAAAAAAGAAAATAAGATAAATTTACAATACAATGATACTACAGAAGTAACAATAGAAAATGAACATAAAAAAGGTAATTTAAAAGTTATAAAAGTAGATAAGGATAATAACAATACAACTTTAGAAAATGTAGAATTTGATTTATATTCAGAGGAATTTAAAAAAGTAATTGGAACATATCATACTGATAAAAATGGTGAAATATATGTAGAAAACTTAAGAACAGGTAGTTATAGATTAATCGAGAAAAATACAAATAAATGGTACAATCTTAATTTAGAACCTACAAATGCTAAAGTAGAATTCAATACTACAACAAATATAAAAATGGAAAATGAATTAAGAAAGGGTCAAATCAAAGTAATAAAGGTAGATTTAGATAATAAAGAAGTAAAACTAAAAGATGTAGAATTTCAAGTAATAGACAAAAATGGAAATGTATTAGAAACTATAAAAACAGATGAAAACGGAGAAGCTACAACAAAGAAATATGCAATAAGAGATTATGAAAAATTAACACTAAAAGAAACAAAAACAGGAAAATTTTATGTATTAAATGATAAGCCACAAACAATCACTTTAAAAGAGAATGAGATAACAAATATTACATTTACAAACGAGAAGAAGAAAGGACAAATCAAAGTAATTAAAGTAGATTTAGATAATAAAGAAGTAAAAATACCAGATGTAGAATTTAAAGTATATGACGAAAGTGGTAATATTGTTGATACATTAAAGACAGATAAAAACGGAGAGGCTACAAGTAGAAAATTACCAATAGACCAAAAATATAAAGTTCAAGAAAGTAAAACAGGAAAGTGGTATGTATTAAATGAAGAACCACAAACAGCAGTATTAAAACAAGATGAAATTACAACATTAACATTTACAAATGAAAAGAAAAAGGGGCAAATTAGAGTAATAAAGGTTGATTTAGACGATAAAGAAGTAAAACTAAAAGATGTAGAATTCAAAGTATATGATAAAAATGGAAATGTAGTTGATACATTAAAAACAGATAAAAACGGAGAGGCTACAACAAAGAGATTGCCAATAGACCAAGAATATACAATACAAGAAAGTAAGACATTACAAAATTATGTATTAAATGAAGAAAAACAAACAGTTACATTAACACAAGACAAAATCACAAATATCACTTTTGAAAATGAAAAAATCAAAGGTAAAATAGAAATAACAAAAATAAGTGAAGACGATAATAAATATAATGGCTTACCAGCAGGAACTCCTTTAGAGGGGGCAGTATTTGATATTTATGACAGCAAAAATAATATAGTAGATACAATAACAACAGGAAAAGACGGAAAAGCAATAACAAGATTACTTGTTAAAGGCAATTATATTGTAAAAGAAAAGGATAGTGGTAGCATTTATTATTTATTAAATAATAATGAATACAAAGCAGAAATAAAAGAACATAAAGAAATTGTACCATTAACAATAACAAATAAGAGTGTTGAAATATCTGTAAGTGTAGAAAAAACAGGATATATTGAAACGCAGAAGAATGATACAATTAAATATGATTTTTCTAATATTGCAAATACATCAAATATTTATTTAGATAGTTTTAAATGGAGAGATTATCTACCAACAGATTATATTAGATTAACTGAAATAGTAACAGGAACATGGAATCAAAATGTAACATATTCAATTACATATAAAACTAACTTAAATAGTGAAGAAAGAGTATTATCTGAAAATTTAAACTCAAAAGAAAATTATAAAATTGATTGTACAAATGTTGATTTACAAGATGGAGAATATATTACTGAATATTGTTTTAATTTTGGTAGAGTTGATATAGGATTCAAAGAAGAAATTGAGCCATCTATATTTTGCAGAGTATTAGATACTGTAAAAAATAAAGATATATTCACAAATAAAACAGAAACAACAGGAGAACATGAAGGGTTAACAGCTAAAGATGAAGATGAATGGACAACAGTTGTATATGAGAAAGATGTTCATGCAAGGAAACTACCAAGGACAGGTAAATAAATTCTAGGGAGTATGACTTTTAAAGGTTATACTCTCAATTTTTATGTTTGGGAGGGGATATGAAAATGCAGAATTCTATTTAGAGTGAAGAAGTATCACATAATAAGAAGGAGTGTGAATGTAAACTTGAATCTGCATAATATAAGGTTACTTAGTCTATTTAGTCGGTATTCGGTGCATTTGAAAAAGCATTAGAAAGATTGAATATAAATTATGAGCTTGTTGGATTTTCAGAGATAGATAAATTTGCAATACAAAGTTATTGTGCAATACATAATGTCAATAAAGAATTAAATCTTGGTGATATAAGAAGGATAAATGAAAAGGATATTCCAGATTTTGATTTAATGACTTGGGGATTTCCTTGTCAAGATATTAGTATTGCTCGGGAAATTAAAAGGAATTGAAAAAAATGAAACTAGGAGTGGTTTATACTATGAAGGATATAGAATATTAAAAGAAAAAAGACCCGCTGTTAGTATAATTGAAAATGTAAAAAATCTTACAAGTAAAAGATTTAAGAAGGAATTTGAAATGATATTAAATGATATTCAAAAATTGGGATATAACAGTTATTGGAAAGTGCTAAATGCTAAAGATTATCGGTATACCTCAAAATAGGGAACGTGTTTTTATTGTATCTATAAGACAAGATATTGATAAAAACACATTTAGTTTTCCACAGAAAGGGCAATTGTTGTGGAAACTTAAGGATTTTTTGGAAGAAAATGTAGATAATAAATACTATTTAACTGAAAAGGCTATTGATAGATTGATAAAAAGAAATAATAAAATTATTAGAGAAGTGAAAAATCCAAAAGTAAGTGCTTGTATAGTTGCTAATTACAATAAGATGGATGGTAAAAATAATCAATATATAGCTGATGATAATGCTATTGTACATAGAATAGCTGGAATATACGATAATGACAATGGAACACATCAGGCAGGAAGTATCTACAATCCAAATGGCATATCTCCCACACTTGTAGATATGTCACATGGTGGATTAAAACAACCAATGATTTTAGTAAATGAAGGAACATTAAAAGGCTATTCAGGGGCAACAGTTGGAGATTCTATTAATATATCTTATCCTAGAAATACAAGCAAAAGAGGTAGAGTTGGAAAAGAATTAGCACAGACAATAATGACTGCACCCAATATTGCAACATTAGAGTTATTAAACTCTAATAATCAAATATTAGATATAGAACCAATGAAAATGGACAATTACAATGATATAGAGTTAAATGATACAGTATTTACTTCAGAAGATAATAAATATTTTTTCAGAGTTAGAAAGTTAACACCTTTGGAATGCTTTAGGTTAATGGGATTTGATGATGTTGATTTTTATAAAGCTAGGTCAATAGGAATATCTGATACACAATTATATAGGCAGGCTCGGAAATAGTATTGTTGTAAATGTAGTAGATAAAATATTATACAATATTTTATCCCTAATTGATATATAGAAAAATAGATAAAGAAGTAGTAAAAAATTAGGGAAAAGATAAAAAATTCCCTAATTTTTTTATTAAATAATATAAAAAAATTGACTACCAAAACTAGCAATCAACTGATATTGTATGGTTGCGGGGGTAAGACTCGAACTTACGACCTTCGGGTTATGAGCCCGACGAGCTGCCAACTGCTCCACCCCGCGATGTATTTACTTTTTCATTATACATCTTCTATAATGAGTTTGTCAATAGATTTTTAGAATTTAGTAAAAATATGTGAAATGTTTGTTACATTTATATTATATGCTAAATTTTGAAAAATATTACTATTTTGTTTACAAGTGAAAAAATTTTTGAAATAGTGAATATATCTATTATATTATTACTCATAGGATATTTTCTATAATTTCATTAATTATCTTAATATGTGATTTAATTTCATTAATTTTAGGATTATAAATTTCTTTTGTATTGGTCACACCTTTTAAGATATATTCTGTTGAGTATCCTGTTTTTTCAGAAACTTCAATAATCTTCTCAATAGACAGTCCTTTTTCACCCCTAATAACTTTACCCAAATGTTGCCCACTAATATTTATTAGTTTTGAAAACTCTTCCTTTGTTATATTCATTTCATTTCTTATATAATCCACTCTTTTGCCAATCTGCTCTTTTATATCATTTTTCATTAAAATCACCTCATATAAAATATACATACTATGTAATTTTATCATTAATTTATTGTAGATTTTTGTGGATTTATGATATAATTTTCACAAAGAGGAGAAGTAATATGAATGAAAAAATAAAAATTATACTTATCGAGGATGACGATTTTGAAAGTAGAGATTTAAAAGATTATATTAATAAAGTAAATAATTTATCACTAATATCGCATACTAAATCTAGTAATGAGGCTCTTATAGAAGTAAAGAAATACTCTCCAGATGTAATAATATTAGATTTAGAATTACATAATGGTTCTGGATCTGGATTTGACTTTTTATATAACCTAAATAACTATGCTTTAAATTATAAACCATTAGTAATAATAACTACAAATATAGCTTCTAATGTTATATATAATAAACTTCATAATGGTTTTGCAGACTTAATCTTTTGTAAAAGACAGTCTGATTATTCTCCTAAACTAGTAATAGATTCTTTATTATTTCTTATACAAGAGCCATTTTCTAAAATGCAGATTTCCATTAATTCACCAGAAGAAAAACAAATAGATATAGCTAATAAGATTAATAGAGAACTTGATTTAATTGGAATAAGTTATAAATTAAAGGGAAGAGATTATTTATTTGAAGCTATTTATTATTTACTAACTAATAATGAGCAAAATACCAATGTTTTTCAGTATTTATCAAAACATTATAAATTATTAATTAATAGTATTAGTAGGGCAATTCAAACTGCAATAAATCATACATGGAGAACTTCCTCAATTGAAGATTTAAGGACTAATTATACTGCTCCAATTAATTATAATACAGGAGTTCCTACTCCTACTGAGTTTATATATTATATAGTAAAAAAGTTAAAACAGTAACTTTTTTCCACAATTTTTTCATATAAATTGATTCA
>JAGATI010000138.1 GCA_017621295.1 Clostridia bacterium
TATGAATAAAATAAAAGTAGGAGTTATATTTGGAGGTATGTCTACAGAACATGATGTATCTAATGTATCTGGGACATCAGTAATTCAAAATTTAAATAGAGAAAAATATGAAATTTATCCTATATATATATCAAAAGATGGAAAGTGGTTTAATTATATAAAGTCAGTAGAAGAAATAAAGATTTTGCAAATAGGAGAAGAACCACAAGAATTAGATGAGATTAAAAATCCATTAGACTTTTTAAAAAAATTAGATGTTATATTTCCAGTATTACATGGACTATATGGAGAAGATGGAACAATTCAAGGATTATTTGAATTAATAAATGTTCCATATGTTGGATGTAAGTTACTTGGAGCTTGTAACTCTATGGATAAAGTATATACAAAAATAATATTAGATAAAGCAAAAATAAGACAAGTAAAATATGTATATATAAGAAAAAACAAAGATGCTTATATTTATGTTGATGAAGAATTTAATGAAACTACATTATCATTAAATGAAATCTCAGAAAAAATAAGTAAAAAAATCGATTTTCCAGTATTCGTAAAACCATCAAATTCTGGTTCGTCTGTAGGTATAAAAAAAGCAAGTAATATAGATGAATTAAAAAAAGCAATTGAATTTGCGAGTAAATATGATGCTAAAATTTTAATTGAGCAAGGAATAGATGCAAGAGAATTAGAATGTGGTATACTTGGAAACGAAGATGTAGCAGCATCTTGTGTAGGAGAAATATTGCCAGCAGAGGAATTTTACTCTTATGATGCAAAATATAAAAATGACGATTCTAGAGTAGTAATACCAGCTAACATTACTCAAAAACAAGCAAATGAAATAAGACACACAGCAATGAAAGCATTTAAAGCACTAAATGCAAAAGGACTTTCTAGAGTTGACTTTTTTATAGATAGAAAAACAAAAGAGATATACTTAAATGAAATAAACACAATGCCAGGATTTACAGAAATTAGTATGTATCCTAAATTGTGGGAGGAATCTGGCATTAGTTATGGTGAGTTATTAGATAAATTAATAAGTTTGGCTATGTAAACTAAAAATATATATTAAATGAATATTTAAGCATAAAGGATGTGTATTTGTACATGTCTTTTATGTTTTAAATATGTAAAAATGTAAATATATTACTAGTTAATAGTGTTATCAGAATACTATACAATATTAGAGTATAAACCTATACAAAAGAGGTTACTAGATAATATTTTAAACCATCTATTATCTAGTAGTAACATCTAGTAACCCTAAAGAGCTTATTAATAAATATTTCCCATTGAACAGACAAAAAAAGTATGTTATAATACGTTTACCTTGGCATAAGGAGGATGTCTAAATGATATTTAAGGATTATTATAAAATACTAGGATTAGATACATGTAAAGTTTCTATAGATGAAATAAAAATGGCATATAGGGAGCAAGCAAAGAAGTATCATCCAGATGTTAATATAGGAAATAAGAATGCAGAAGAAAGATTTAAAGATATAAATGAAGCATATAAAGTTTTATCTGAGATTTCCTCAAAGAAAAAATATGATAGAATGTGGAATTCTAATATTGGAAAGAAAAAAGTAAAATATGAAGAAAGCAAAAGAGAAAAAGGTTCCATATTTAGTGATTTCTTTAATATGTTCTTTGGAATATCAAATTTTAATCAAAATGATATAGATGATAAAAATAAAGGTAAAATTGCCATAAAAGGAGAGAATATAGAAACACAAATAGATGTATCTATTGAAGAAGCTTTTTATGGTTCTGAGAAAAAAATATCACTTAGAACGACTGATGGAAAAATGAAAACTTTTGCAGTAAAAATTCCTTCAGGAATTAGAGATAATGAAAAGATACGTTTAATAGGACAAGGTAAAAAAGGAATAAATGGTGGAAAAAATGGCGACTTATTCATAAAAATTAAAATAGAAGATGGCAAAAGATATAAATTAAGTGGATACAATATATATACAAATTTATTACTTACACCATGGGAAGCAGCATTAGGAACGAAAGTTAAAGTTGATACTATAGATGAAGAACTTTCTGTATACATTCCAGAGGGAATCGAAAGTGGAGATTATGTAACAGTTGAAGGTAAAGGATATAAAGATGGAAAAGGTGGCAGAGGAGATTTTATAATAGAAGCTAAAATTATGGTTCCAAAACAGATGACAGAAGAAGAAAAATCATTGTTTAAGAAACTTAATGAAGTTTCCAAATTTAATCCAAGAAGAAAATAAAATTATGAAAAAATATATAAATACACAGGTTACACACTAATTTTATATACAATTTCAAAATTAATGCCAACAAGTAACATCAAATAAAAGTTGACATAAGAAATGTAGCCAGAAATATTGACATTCTAGCAAAAAAGAATTATAATAAATTTATTGATGTATGAATGAAAACAAAAGATAAACTATGAGACATAAAAACATTCATAGAAGAGGGGTGTATAGTATGGAAAGCTTACATGGTAAGCACTTTAGTATAACAGATCCAAAAGATGTAAACACAGTTATATATCAAATAAACAAAACAGAAAAAGAATTTTTAGAGAATTCTCCTAAATTTACAGTAGAAAGGCTAGATTACATAGAGGAATTAAGAGGAGATAATAAAAAGAAAACATTTTTTGTTGATAATCCTTTAGAAGAGGGAAATCAATTAGTTATATTATCTTTTGCAAAAGAAAAAGTAGTAGTTAATATGGGATTATTAGATGGGGATAAAGTTAAAATTAGTAAAAAACCAGTACCAATTAAATTTGATACATTATATACAGAAAACGAATCAGACTATAAAGAATTTAAATATACACCAAATTTAAAAAGACCAATATCTATTATCGACCCAGAAACTACAGAAGAGATAAAACCAGTATTATTTTTTGACAAAGAAACTAATGAAGTCAAAGGAAAGTGTAAGCTAAAACCTTATAAATCATATTTTGCCTTTGAAATAAGAGAAGATAAGAAAGATTAAAAGGAGAGAGGATGTATGGCAGGTAAAGAACCTAACCAAAATAATAATTATTATCTTGTAGGAGGTCCAATTAGTGTAAATACAAAAACTAAAAGTATAGATATGCCACCTAAAAATTCAAAAAATTGCAAAAATGCAACTATAGCTTTACAAGAAGGAATGTGTATGACTATAAGTGCAGCTGATAATATAGTTATTAAAGATAAAAATGGAGTAGTTATTACACGTAGAGATGGAATAGATGGACAAGGTAAAATATTAACAGCTAGAGAAAATAAAAAAGCAAAAACTACAAGAGCATCTTCAAATAAGACTGCAAGAGGACAACAAAGCAGTTCATATGATAGAGGATAAATTTAATTAACTAAAGAGAAGGTGAGTTTTTATGGGCTATAAAATGAATAAAGTAGGTAAAAACTTTAAAAAAAATTTAATAATATTTATAATAGTATGGTGTATATTAACCATACTATTTGTTGCGCCTGTTTCATTTGCAATAAAAGAAGCAACAGTAAATGGTGCATTTCAAATGCCTATTTTTATTGAAAGTGTAGTACCAGCGATAATAAGTTTTACTTCTATTTTTAAGGTGCTATCAGCAGAATATATAGGTACATTTTTTAACACAGTGTTATTTTTTACCGCAGGATTTGTAATAGTAGTTATAATAGGACTTGCTAAATCAGCACCTAAAAATGAGTATTCAGATATAGAACATGGTTCAAGTGATTGGAGTGAAAATGGAGAGCAATATAAAATTTTAAGTAAAAATAAAGGTTTAATACTTGCTCAAAAGAATTATTTACCTCTTGGGAAAAGAGGCAATCTTAATGTTTTGATTGTAGGACGGATCGGGTTCTGGTAAATCTACTTCATATTCGATTCCAAATGCTTTTCAAATGTTAGGTTCATATGTTTTTACAGATCCAAAAGGAGAATTATATGATAAAACAGCAGGATACTTAAAAAAGAATGGATATGATATAAAAGTATTAAATTTAGTGAATCCGGAAAATAGTGATGGATACAATCCTTTAGCACATATTAATAATGAAATAGATGTTGATGTTATTGCAAATACAATAATAAGAGGACAAAAATCTGAAGGTGGAGGAAATTCGGACCCATATTGGGATAATATGTCTGAAATGTTACTAAAAGCATTAATATATTATTTAATAAGTAGAGGAGTAAGAGAAGAAGAAAACTTAGTAAGCTGTGCAGAAATGGTTAGAGCTGCAAACACTAGTGGTGGAAGTAATATGTTAACAGAATTAATGAATGATTTACCAGCAGATCATCCAGCAAGAATAAACTACAAATCTATAGAAGTTGTTGCTGCGTCAGAAAAAACTTTTAGTAATGTTTTGAGTTCACTTCAATCAAAACTTGGTAAATTTGACTCTAAAGAAATTTCTGAAGTTACTTCGACAGATACAATAGATTTTGAAAATATAGGAAATAAAAAAACAGCAGTATATGTTATTTCATCAGATACACATACAGCATATGACTTTTTACTTACAATATTCTTTGCACAAATGATACAACAATTATATGACCATGCTGATAAAAATGGAGGAAAACTAAAAATACCAGTATTCTTCATATTAGATGAGTTTGCAAATATTGGAAAGATACCAGATTTTGATAAAAAAATATCAACATCTAGAAGTAGAGGAATATCATTTAGTGTTATTTTACAAAACTTAGATCAATTAGAGGCTGTATATGAAAAATCTCATGAAACTATTATGGGTAACTGTGATACTCATGTATTCTTAGGAAGTAACTCGTTTAAAACGGTAGAGTATTTTTCAAAAGCTTTAGGCGAAAAAACAATTTCTAGAGATAGTAAATCAGTTAATAGAGATAAAAATGATAAAAAGCAAGGTTATAGTACATCTGACCAGGTAATGGGAAGAGCATTAATGACACCAGATGAATTAAGAAGAATGGATAATGACTTATGTATTATTTTTGAAAAAGGTTTGAAACCAGTAAAATGTAGAAAATTTTATTATTTTGAATCACCTATGATAAAGAAGTTACAAGAATATACACTAGATCATAATGATTTTGATTCTGGAAATAGAGGGGTATGGAGAAAATTTAATCCATATAATCCATATACAGATAATGAGAAACAACCTGATTTAAAAGTAGATTCTTTAGATGATTTATTTGATGATGATAAAGAGGATGAAAAAAAGAATAAAATAGATTCTGTAGATAAAAAGCAAGATACTATAGATGACGTATTTAATGATAATATAGATGCACCAGAATTACCTCAAGATGATGAATTTTCAGAGGATATACAAAAACAGTTAGAGGCAAAATTTGATGAATTGTTTGGACCTTTAGATGATGAAGATTAATAAATATTGTGATTAAGAATATTAGAATTAAAAAAGTATAAAAAATGATTAGTTAAATATAGATTTTAATTAATCATTTTTTTGGTATGTAGTAAAAGTTAGTGGTGTTTAATTGTTTTAATATTTAAATGGAATAGAAACGTTACTAGTCAGCCTTGATTTTAAAATTGGATATAAATACACAGCCTACTACTCTACTGTTTTAGTTATTTTAGACTGACTGATAACATATAAACTCTAAACTTAAAACAAATGTTCAAAAATATATTGACTGATGGATGGTGGTATGATATAAAAATATATATAAAATTGAAAGGAAAATATAATTTATGAAATTTGTACATATAGCGGATATGCATTTTGATACACCATTTATTACTTTAAGTAATAAAACAGATTTATGCAAATTAAGAAGAATAGAACAAAAAGAAACATTTAAAAAGATTATAGAATATATAAAGATAAATAATATACCATTTTTATTTATTTCAGGAGATTTATATGAACATAAATATATAAGAGAAAGTACAATAGAATTTATAAATAATTTATTTAAAACAATACCAGATACAAAGATATTTATTTCGCCAGGTAACCATGACCCATATTTAAAAAACTCATTTTATAATAACTTTATTTGGAGTGAAAATGTATATATTTTTGGTTCAAGGTTAGAAAAATTAGAATTAGACAATGTTAATATTTATGGATATGGATTTAATGATTTTTATCTAGGGAGAGTGGATTTAGAAGATATTACACTAGAAGATAATAATAAAATAAATATATTAGTAATACATGGAACACTAGATGGTTCAGAGGCAATAGAAAATACTTACAATCCTATTTCTAAAAAAATACTAGAGCAAATAGGATTTGATTATGTTGCATTAGGACATATACATAAAACAAATTATAACATAGATAATAACAACAAAATAATTTATCCTGGTTCTACAATATCTTTAGGTTTTGACGAATTGGGAGGTCATGGTATGATTGTAGGAGAGATAGAAAAAGATAAATTAAATCTTGAATTTATAAAAATGGATCCTAAAACATTTGTAGAAAAAGAAATAGATATTAGTGATTTTAATTCGGATGAAGAATTAGTAGAAAAAATAAATACATTAGAAACTAAAGAAGGTACTTTTTATAAATTAAATTTAGTAGGAACAAGAAATTTTGAAATAAATATAAATGAAATAAATAAATTAAATTATAATAAAAATATTCTAAAAATTAAAAATAAAACAATAATTCAATATGATATAGAAAATATTTCTAAAGAAACTACATTAAAAGGAATGTTTGCAAAAGAAATATTAGAGCAAATAAAAAATAATCCATTAAAAAAAGATTTTTTTAATGAAGTGTTAGAAATAGGACTTGAAATATTAGATAAATAATGGAGTGATATATTTGAAAATAGAAAATATAAAAATTAATTCTTTTGGAAAAATAAATAATAAAGAATATAATTTATATGAAAAAATAAATTTAATTTATGGTAAAAATGAAACAGGTAAATCTACATTATTAAAATTTATTCAAAACATATTTTATGGAACATCAAAAAATAAAAAAGGAAAATATTTTTCGGATTACGACTTATATAAACCTTGGGGAGAAGGTGATTTCTCTGGAAAAATAAAATATAAATTAGATTCGGGAGAAAAGTTTGAAGTATATAGAGAATTTGGTAAAAAAAATCCTAAAATATATAATGAAAAATTAGAAGATATATCAAAAGAATTTAATATAGATAAAAACACTGGTAGTGAATTCTTTTTTGAGCAAACAAAAGTAGATGAATTTATGTTTTTATCAAGTATTGTATCTATGCAACAGGAAGTAAAGCTAAATAAACAAGACCAGAACATATATATACAAAAAATTGTTAACTTAGCAGGAACAGGCGATGATAATGTTTCATATAAAAAAGCAATAGATAAATTAAATAAAAAACAATTAGACGAAATTGGAACAGATAGAAGTCAGGGTAAACCAATTAATTTAAGTATAAATAAAATAAATAAATATGAAAATGAAATAAAAGAATTAGAAAATTATAAACAAAAGAAATATATTATTGAAGATGAAATTAATAAATTAAATAATGAAATCGAAAAAGAAAAATTAAAAGAAAAATATTTAAAAGAATTAAAAGAAAAAAAAGAAATTGAAAAAATTGAAATTGAGAAAATAAATTTAAATAAAAGAATAATAGAAAAAAATGAAGAATTAATAAAAGAAAAACACGAAGAATTAAATTTATTATTAATTCAAAGAGAAAAAAATAATAATATAGAAAATA
>JAGATI010000139.1 GCA_017621295.1 Clostridia bacterium
ATGGTTATGAATTTACAACAGAACCATTAGAAGGAGTAACTTTTGGATTATTTAAAAAAGATGGTACAAAAATAAAAGAAGGTAAGACTTCAAGCGATGGTAAACTAATATTTGAAGATATCGAATTGGGAGATTACTATATTCAGGAACTATCAACATTGGATGGATATGTTTTAGATAAAACTAAACATGTTGTAACATTAAAATATAAAGATCAATATACACCTATTATTAAATATAAGACTTTAATTACAAATAAAGTACCAACTGGGAAATTAATATTTACTAAAACAGATTTTAGTGAATCAAAAACTCTACCAAATACTTTAATCGAAATATATAATGAAGAAGGTGAAAAAGTATTTTCTGGAAGGACTTCGGAATCAGGTCAAATTATAATTGAAAGGCTCCCAGTGGGAAAATACAAATTATATGAAAAAGAAGCTCCTGAAAATTACAAATTAAATCCAGATGCTATGGAATTTGAAATTAAAGAAGATGGTGAAATTATTAAATGTAATATGAAAGATGAATTAATAGTTGAAGTACCAAATACTGATAAAACAGATTATAAAGAAGCTATAATAGGTGGAATAATATTAATTATTACAGGTGCAGGAATAGTAGTTTATGCAAACAAAAAAAGAAAAAAATAAGAGCTGGATTAATATAATCGGCTCTTTATTTATCTTTGCTGGATTATGTTTAATAGTATATGATTTTACTACTAAAGAACATATAAAAGATGAAGAGAAAGCAGCAATTGAAAATTATAAAATAACTGAAAAAATAGATAATGAAAATATTGAAGAACCTCAAGAACAAGTAGAAGTTAAACAGCAAACAAATATTGAATATATTGCTATACTTAAAATTCCTAAAATCAATTTAGAAAGAGGTTTAGTAAATAGAAATAGTTATTTAAATAATGTTAATTATAATGTAGAAATTGTTAAAGATTCTTCAATGCCAGATGAGTTAAATGGTAATGTTATTCTAGCGGCTCATTCTGGAAATGCTAGAGTATCATACTTTAGAAATTTAGATAAATTATCAATAAATGATAAAGTATCAATAGATTATAAAGGCATAACATATAACTATCATGTTGTTAATATTTACGATATAGAAAAGACAGGAACTGCACTAATTAAAAGAAATTACAATACAAGTACATTAACATTAATAACTTGTAGACATAATACTAATAAACAAATAGTAGTAATATGTGAATTAGAAAAATAGGAGGGATTATGAAAGATAATATACAACTAAAATTTAAAACATTAGAAAAATTAATAAAATCTGGTTATAATACCGACGAAAAAATTAAAAATATGAAACTTGATGATGTATGGAAAATAAAGGATATTTCATCATCAGATTTACAAAATATAAAAGGACTAATTGAAGCAATCAAAACTAAAAAGTTGATTGCTTTTTTTAGTGGAATAGAGATAAGCAAGGAGGGAAAATAATATGGCTTATGAAAATAAATTACCTTCTGTAAGAGTAGCTTTGAAGGTAGAAGAATATAACAAATTAATTTCTTTATTAACTGATGTAGAAGATGTTGATATAGAAGATATAAAAAATAGAGCTGAAGATATAAAGGATAAAATTCTTCATTACACACAACCTGTGGAAGAAGATAAAGTTGTTACAAGATTTTATCCATCACAAGTTGAAATAGTTTTACTAATTCTTTTATCAAAATCAAAAGAAATAGAAGTAAATAGTGAATATTACAAAATATTAATAGAAAACAGAGAAAAATACAAAAAACAATTAGAAAAAAATGAAGCATAAGGGAGGTAGATATATATGTTAAATCAAATTGTTTTAGTAGGAAGACTTACAAGAGATCCAGAAGTAATAGAAACAGAAAATGGAAATAAAGTGGCTAATATTACATTAGCAGTACCAAGAACCTATAAGAATATGGATGGAGTTTATGATACTGATTTTATTCCAGTTACTTTATGGAGAGAGGTAGCTCAAAATACTGCTGAATATGTACAAAAAGGTGATTTAGTTGGAATAAAAGGTAGAATGCAAACAGAATCATTCGAAAAAGATGGTAATAAAGAATTCAGACTAAATGTTGTTGCTGAAAAAGTAACTTTCTTATCATCAAGAGATAAAAATTCACAAGAAAAATCAGATATATCACATGATGAGAGATAAGGATTTCCTTATCTTCTCATTAATAATATAGAAGGTGATGATAATGGCATATTACAATCAAGAAACAATTAATAGAGTGAAAAGTATTGATTTATTATCATATCTACAGAATTATGAACCTGATAATTTAGTTCATTTTAGTAGAGATACATACTGTACAAAAGAACATGATTCTTTAAAAATTTCAAATGGTATGTGGTATTGGTTTTCAAAAGGAATAGGTGGAGTCAGTGCATTAGATTATTTAATAAAAGTAAGAAATATTGAATTTAAAAATGCAGTTGAAATCTTATTGAATAAAGTTGGGGAAATTACACCTATTGAAAGAATTAATAAGAATAAAGAATCCGATAAATTTATACTACCAGAAAGAAATATTAATAATAATAAAGTAATATCTTATTTAAAAAATAGATGTATAGATATGGAAATTATTAAAGAATGTATTTCAAAAGATATATTATATGAGGATAAATTTCATAATGCTGTATTCTTAGGATATGATAAAAACAATAATATTAGATATGCATTTATAAGAGGAACAAACAGTTCAAGGTTTATGAAAGAAGCTTATGGATCACATAAAGCTTTTTCATTTAAATTGGATTCAGAAGAAGAAAGTAATGTTTTACATTTATTCGAAAGTGCAATAGATTTATTATCATATGCAACATTAAATAAAAATAATTATTGTAAAGAGAATCTTTTGTCTCTTGCAGGTGTATATCAATCACAAAAAAATATTGAGGATAGTAAACTACCATTAGTATTAAATTATTATTTAAATCAACATCAAAATATAAGAAAAATATATCTTCATTTTGATAATGATGATGTAGGAAGAGGTGCAACAATTACTATTAAATATTTGTTAGAAAAATTACACTATGAAGTAATTGATGAACCATCAAAAATAGGAAAAGATTATAATGATTATTTAAAATATAAGAGTAAAGGATGTTATGAAAGATGAATATAGAAAAGAAAAGTATATTTGATAAAATTGCAGATAAATTATTTGGTGATGAAGACAATTTTGGATTAAATCCATTCATTGCAAGTCACTATAATCAATTAAAAGATGATGAAATAATTGATGAGTATAATGCAGTTTATGACAAATTAAGAAATAATAAATTAGTGATTAAATCATTAAGAAAAATCATAAAAGTAAATGATTTTGAAGAACATACAAATGATGTTTTAAAAGAAAAAATAAAAGAATTAAAATATGAAAATGGAACAGCAATAGCTATATTAAAACTATTAAGAAAGAGAGGTAATTTAAACATGTATGAATATTTAATTAATGTAAAAAATTCAAATGAAAAAGGATATTATATTGAGGCAGAATCACCAGAGGAGGCAGTAAAAAAAGCAGTAGAATTCTTCTTAGAAGATGATAATAATGACTGTAAATTTTCAAAAATTGAGGTTGAAATTGTATCATATGATGAAATAGATGAAGAAGATTTAGAGGAAGAAGACATCGAAGAATCAGAAGAAGATGAAGAAGAAATTGAAACATTAAACTTCAATATTCAAATAAATCCTATCAAAAATATTAAAGATTTAGAAGCAAGATCTAAAGAAATAACTGGAAACTAGTTTTTCAGTTTGTATCTTAGCAAGCACTGAATTTGGCAGACAAAAACATTTGACTGCCTAAATTCGCATGTGGGGACACCCCAATCCCCAAATAATAATTTCAAATAAATTGAAATTATGGTATAATGAAATTGAAATTAAAAATACAGGAGGTGAATGTTGTGAAAAAATCTGATATGATTTCAGCATTAGCTAATGAAACAGGATTAACTAAAGCAGATGTAGAAAAAGTATTTAATGGAACTTTTGAACTTTTCAAAAATGAATTAAAGAAAGGTGAAAAAGTATCAGTAGCTGGATTTGGAACATTTAAAGTTTCTAAAAGAGCAGCTAGAACTGGTAGAAATCCACAAACTGGAGAAACTATTAAAATTGCTGCAAGTAATTCAGTTAGCTTCAAAGCTGGTAGTGCTTTAAAAGAAGAATTAAATTAATTTATTTTAATTGTTATATATTAAGGAATGGTAGAAATACTATTCCTTTTTTTATTACAAAGAAAGGAGTATATATGAGAGAATTTGTATTTTTTTTATTAGGAACTATGTTAGGTGGTTTAACTGGAATTACAATGATGTGCATGTTACAAATTAATAGATTAAAAGATAACTCTATTGAAAAGGATAAATCATCAAACTATGAAGAAGAATGTTGAGGATATATTAAGAAATAGAATAACAATAAGACTTACTGATGAACAATATGGAAGATTACTAGATTATAGTAATATAACAGGACAAGATATTAATAAGTTAGTAAGAAAATTAATTGATAGAAAAGTACCCAGAGCAATGAATCCATATGATATACAAAAATTAATAAAGGAAGTAGATCGAATAGGAAATAATATAAATCAAATATCTAAAGTAGCAAATACTTATCATACCTTAAGTGATAATTTAACAAATCAATTGGTAAATGATATTAACGATTTGAAACATTATGTAAGATATGAACTTCCTTATGAAAATAATATAGAAAAAGATTGGTATAAAAAATAATTGTTGGAGGTGATAATATTGCAACAGTAGGAATATGGAAAGTAACAAGTAATTTAAAGCAAGTAATAGATTACACAGAAAATGAAGAAAAAACAAAAATGAATGAAGAATTTAAAGATGCTATGGATGAATTATTGAATTATGTAGATGATGGTACTAAAAATGAAGAACATCTTTTTATTACTGGTATAAATTGTGAACCTAAAACAGCAATTGAAGATATGCTTATTACAAAACAACTATGGATGAAAGAAGATGGAATATTAGGATATCATGCTTATCAATCTTTCCCTAAAGATACTGTTACACCAGAACAAGTTCATCAAATTGGAATACAATTAGCACAGGAAATGTGGGGAGATAGATTTCAGGTTGTAGTTAGTACCCATTTAAACACAGAACATTATCATAATCATTTTGTTTTAAATTCTGTTTCTTTTAAGGATGGGAAAAAATATTATGATAATAGAAAAACTTATGCAGAACTTAGAAGATTAAATGATTCTATATGTTTAGAACATGGACTAGAAGTTTTAGATGAAAAACCAACAAGAAAACATATTAATTACGCAAATTATATGGACAATGGTACTGGAGAACATATTAATTACTATACAATTGCAAAAAAAGACTTAGATAAAGCTATAGAAGAATCTACATCATATAATGATTTCTTAGAAGTAATGAAAACAATGAATTATACTGTTACTAATAGATATGATAAATTATCTGTTAGAAGAAATGATTATAAAAAGAATATTAGAATTGAAAGGTATTTTGGAGAAGATTATACTATTGAGAATATAAAAAAGAGAATAGCAAATACAAAGCCAAGAAATCTACCATTTTTAGAAGAATACTATAAAAAGGAATATAAAGTAGAGCCATATAGCAAAAAAAAATATCATGGAATTGTTGGTCTTTATAGATATTATTGTTATTTACTTAAAATATATCCTAATAATATTCGAAAATATAAGTTATCTCCAGCCATGAGATTAGATGTTTATAAAATGGATTCACTTTCTGAAGAACAGAAACTATTAGCTAGGGAAAATATAAATTCACAAGAAGAATTTAATAATTTAAAGTTAGATAGATTAAATAAGGTAACAGAGCTTACAAATGAAAAATCAAAGTTATGGTATCAATTAAAAAAAACAACTAATCCTGTGGAAAAAGATAATATACAAAAAAGAATAGATGAAATATCAAATGATTTAAAACCTATAAGAAAAGATTTAAAATTATTAAAAGATATTGAATATCGAAAAAATAAAATAGAAGCAAACTTGAAAGAATTTCAAGAACGAGAGGAGGTAAATCGTAATGAATCAATCAGGTGACGCAGCTGAACAAACAGTAAGAATGTCTTTAGAGGGAGTAGAATTTGCATTGAAAATAACAGGTAAAGCTGCTAAAGGTATAGCAGTTTTTTTATACACTTTATCGAAAGATAAAAGAAAGACTTCAGGTAAAACATCTTTAACTAATATGCTTAAGTCTGGAAAAGAATTAAAAGTATTCTCTATTAGACAAGATCAACTAAAAAAATTCTGTGATGAAGCAAAAAGATATGGTGTATTATATTATGCACTTGTGAATAAAAAAACAAAAGCTCATGATGGAGTAGTAGATATATTAGTAAAAGCCGAAGATGCAGCTAAAATAAACAGAATAGTTGAGAGATTTAATTTATCAACATACGATAGTGCAACTATTAGAAATGATATTGCTAAGGCAAGAAAAGCAAAAGAGCATGATAAAGGATATCAAACAAAAGATAAAGATGTAAGAGTTAAAGAGGAAGATAATTTATCTCATATAAAGAAAGAAGGTAAGTCAGTAAACCCCTCTTTGGCGAAGACAGAAAAAGACCCTCTGTCAGAGCCAACTTACAAGAAAAACAATTATTCAAAAAAGGGTTCTATTGATAAAAAGTCCGTAAAAGAAAAGTTAGATAATTATAAGAAAATAATTAAAGATAAAGATAAATCTAAACAAATCACTCCAAAAGCTAAAACTAATAATAAAGTTTCTAAAAATAATAGAGCACGATAATATGAAACATGTAATAGTTATTGATTTAGATAATGAAGAAAAAGGAATAATGATAAATGCATTAAATGAGTTTAGAAACAAATTATTAGAAATGAAAATTGATACGGAGCCAGTAGATTGCTTATTATTAAAACTTTTAGATGCACCTGAAAAGAAAAGAATGTTCCCGAGAAAATATTTAGAGGTAAGATGATAGATAATAGAGATACACCAAAATGGGTATATGTATTAGGTGTTATTCCAACAATATGGTTAGCATTATTAGTCGCACCAAGTGTTAATGGTGGATTAATAAAAATAATAGAGGATCTTCCACATAGAATGGAAAATCCTTTTTCTTTTGTTTTATGCCCAAATACCCCTAAGACAATAATTGTTTTTATATTAATATATATTTTGTTAATAGGTATATATTTATCAACAAAGAAAAATTATAGAAGAGGAGAAGAATATGGTTCAGCTAAATGGGGAAGAGCAAAAGAAATAGATAAAAAGTATAGACAACAACCAGATAATATGAATAAGATTTTAACCAAAGAGGTTGCATTAGGATTAGATGGTAAATTACATAGAAGAAATTTAAATGTATTAGTTGTTGGTGGAAGTGGAGCAGGTAAAACTAGATTTTATGCTAAACCAAATATAATGCAAGCAAATTGTTCCTATGTTGTCTTAGACCCTAAGGGTGAAATTTTAAGAGATACAGGAAATTTATTAAAAGAAAAAGGATATAAGATAAAAGTACTAGATTTAATTAATATGAATAAGAGTGATTGTTATAATCCATTTGTTTATATTCAATCAGATAACGATGTACAAAAGCTAGTTACTAATTTATTTAAAGCAACAACACCAAAAGGTTCTCAATCACAAGATCCATTTTGGGATACTGCAGCATCGGAACTATTATTAGCATTAATGTTTTATTTATGGTATGAAGCACCAGAAGAAGAACAAAACTTTCCTATGGTTCTAGAAATGTTAAGAGCTGGAGATGTAAAAGAAGAAGAAGAAAACTACATTAGTCCATTGGACATGCTTTTTAATGAGTTAGAAGACCAAAATCCTAATCATATAGCATTGAAATATTATAGAGATTATAGAAGTGGTTCAG
>JAGATI010000140.1 GCA_017621295.1 Clostridia bacterium
AAATTTTAACAAAAATAGTCGATATAATTATTTACAAAATACATTATTCAGTATATATTATAATATATATGTAATAAGGGGAGGAGTAAAAAAGTGAGTAATTTACAAAAAACTATTATTATTATATTTGTCATCATTCTGGTTGTAGGATTAAGTATAGGAGGATACTTTATTTATCAATATAATAAATCAAGTAAAAATAATCCAAGAGATTTATTCTTAGAATATTTTTCAGATTTATCTAATAAAGATTATGAAAAAATGTATACTTATTTAACAGATGAGAGTAAATCTGCTATTTCAAAAGAAGATTTTGTAGCCAGAAATAAAAATATATATAATGGAATAGAAGCTAGCAATATACAAGTAGAAATAAATCAAGTTAATGAAATTAATAGTGATAAAACACAAATTACATATACAACATATATGAATACACTTGCTGGCAAAATAAATTTTACTAATACAGTAGATTTTTTTAAAAATAAAGAAAAAAAGTATTATTTAAATTGGTCATCTAAAGTTATATACCCAGAATTAGAAGCAACAGACAAAATTAGAGTTGCTACAGTAGAACCTAAAAGAGGACAAATATTAGATAGAAATAATGTTGTTTTAGCAGGAAAGGGACATGCTTCATCTATAGGATTAGTTCCAGGGAAAATGAGTGAAAATAGGGAAGAGGATATAAGCAAAATATCTCAGATATTAAATATTTCTATAGAGAAAATTAATTCAGAACTTTCCGCTTCTTATGTTAAAGATGATACATTCGTTCCATTAAAAACTATTTCTAAATTAGATAAACAAACTGAAGAAACTCTTTTACAAATTAAAGGTGTAATGATAAAAGAAACAGAAAAAAGAGAATATCCATTAGGAGAGAAATTATCACATTTGATAGGATATATTCAAAATATTAATGCAGAAGAATTAGAAAAAAATAAGGACAAAGGATATACAGCAAGTAGTGTAATTGGTAAAACAGGATTAGAAAAAACTTATGAAAGTAGATTAAAAGGTTCTACAGGATATGAAATATATATTAGTAATAGTAATGGAAATAAAAAGCATACAATTGTAAAAAGAGAAGGCAAAGATGGAGAAGATATAAAATTAACAATAGATTCTAATTTACAAACTAAAATATATAATGATTATGCTACAGAAAAAAGTGCAACATGTGTAATTAATCCTAAAACAGGAGAAATACTTGCATTAGTTAGTACACCATCATATGATTCAAATGATTTTATTAATGGAATATCTCAGGAAAAATGGAATCAGTTATCGAACGATGTAAGAAAGCCATTTTATAGTAGATATCAAGCTACATTTGCACCAGGTTCTTCATTTAAACCAGTTATCGGTGCAATAGGATTAACAACAAATAAATTTACTGCAGAAGACAATTTTGGAAAAAGTGGAACCAGTTGGCAAAAAGATTCTAGTTGGGGAAATTTTAAAGTTACAACTTTAGCTACATATGGAGGAGTAGCAAATCTAAGAAATGCACTTGTATATTCAGATAATATCTATTTTGCAAAAGCTGCACTTAAGATTGGAACTAATACTCTTATAGAACAATTTAAAAAAATAGGATTTAACACAGAAGTTTCAAATGAATTAAGTGTATCAAAATCACAATATGGAAATAATGGAAAAATAACTTCAGAAGCACAGCTTGCAAATACGGGATATGGTCAAGGAGAGGTTTTAGTAAATCCAATACATATGGCATCAATATATTCTGCTTTTGTAAACAATGGTAATATGATAAAACCATATTTAGAATACAAAGAAGGAACATCACCTGAATATCTAGTTACAGGAGCTTTCTCTAAGGAAGCAGCAGACACTGTAAAAGAAGACTTAATTCAGGTTGTAGAAAGTCCAAGTGGAACAGGACACAGTGCCAAAATATCAGGTGTTACACTTGCAGGAAAAACAGGTACAGCCGAAATAAAAGCTACTACTACAGATAAAACAGGAACAGAACTTGGTTGGTTTAATGCTTTTATAGCAGATGAAAATAGCAAAAAACAAATGCTAGTTATTAGCATGATTGAAGATGTAAAAAATCGTGGTGGAAGCCATTATGTTGTGCCAAAAGTAAAGAAAATATTTGAATATTAAAATTTTAAAATGTATAAATCATTATGATAGTTATTATCAAAACAATATAATCATATATATAAATTATATTGTTAGAAAAATAAAAGAATGACATATAATAAGAATTGAATAATTTTCAATATTAAATAGAAAGAATATGTATAATGGTATATTCTTTGTATTTTTGTATATTATTCTTATATAAATAATATTTTACATACCATCTATAACATAACAAATTTAATAAAATTAATTGTTATACTAATTATAAAAGAATTGGCTGAATTTGTTCTCCATCTAATGCAAGTTCTAATGTTTTTACAATCGAATTTGGATCGAATACTAAAGAGCGAGGTTTTGTAATTGGATTATCTTGTCTAAATGGAACAAAATAATAATTATTTCTATTAAGTAATTTTCCAATGTTTTCGGCACTTCCACTTAGTCCATCATTTGTAGAAATTGCAATAACTAATGGATTATTGTTTCGCATGTGAGATTTGGCAGCCATTAAAGCTGGAGAATCTGTAATACCATTTGCAAGTTTAGCAATAGTATTTCCACTACATGGTGCTATAAGCATAATATCTGTTAAATGTTTTGGACCTATTGGTTCTGCATCTTGAATAGTATGAATTATATTTTTACCAGTTATATTTTCGATTTTACTAATAAATTCTTTAGCTTTTCCAAATTTAGTATCAAACTCATAACTGTTATATGACATGATAGGAATTATATCTGCTTCTTGTTTTTTTATATTTTCCATTTGTTCTATAGTCTTATTAAATGTACAAAATGAACCTGTTAAAATAAATCCTATTTTTTTATCTTTTAATTTCAAATTTAGTATACCTCCTTTAACATAATTTCTTATATATAATATGAAATTATGTTAATAAATGTACGCAAAACTATATTTCTTTTAAAGTTATATAGATAAATTTATTTTATAGTTAAAGATTAAAAATATATTAAGATACATTTGCGTAGACATTGTATGTGGGGAATATATGTTTATGAATTTATTAAAAACTATTATTTAAAATTAGATATTTTGAAGATTTAAAATATTATTTAAGTAGTTTTTAATTAAAATTAAACTTATACTATGTTAAATAATTCACTAAGTTAGCTGGAAATAAAGCTATAGTAACAAAAACAAAAGTTTGCATAAATTTAAAAAAAGTATTGACAAAAGAACTTATGTTTGTATATAATATGTGCATAGAGAAAATGTTTGTTTGGGAGGAATTAATATGAAAATTGTAAATAAGAAAAAGTTTTTAACTACTAATATAGTAATAATATTATTTATTTTTACTATATTATTGCTAATATCAAAATGTGCATTATCTCATGCAGATACAGAATATACTAAAACATATATAGAATATGGTGATACTTTATGGAATATAGCTCAAGAACAACAAAACAATAATAATTATTATAAAGATAGAGAAATAAGAGACATAATAAGTGATATAAAAAAAGTAAATAACCTAAAATCATGTAATCTATCAGTGGGACAAGAAATAAAAATTCCAACAACAAAAATACTAAGAAACATATAACTTCTTAGTATTTTATATTTGAAAGCGTGATAAAATATGTAAAATATTTTTAAAGCTAGTTAGACTATTCGTATATTATCATAAATGTTATATTTATAAATCTGCTAGAGGATTACTTTCTACTGCATTTCTAATTTGTGTGTTGTCAACATGTGTATATATTTCAGTAGTAGATATACTTTCATGCCCTAATAGTTCTTGAAGAGCCCTTATATCTACATTTCCGATATTTATACATAAGTGTTGCAGCAGTATGACGAAGCTTATGTACAGAGTATTTATTAGTATCAAGTCCAGCTCTTCTTAGTTCTTGTTTTACAATGTATTGTACAGTTCTATTACTAATACGTTCCCTGCGTTCACTTAAGAATAAAGCATCACGAGAATCAGCTTTTACAGAATCTCTTGGACGAACATTCATATATGAATTTATGGCATTTATACAAGCTTTATTTAAGTAAATTGTACGTTCTTTATTACCTTTACCAATTACATTAAGTTTTTCGTCTTTAAAGTTAATATCACTAATATTAATACCAACCAATTCAGATAAACGCATACCACAATTTAAAAATAAAGTAATAATTGCATAATCTCTTTCCTTGTTTCTATCATCATCACTCATTGCAATTTCTAGAAGCTTTTTACTATCATCTAAAGACAAATATTTTGGAATACGTTTATCTTGTTTTGGAGTTTCTAAGTTTTGTGCAGGATTTTTTTCTAATAAATTTGTTTTTTGTGTTAGATAATTAAAAAATACACGTATACTTGCAACTTTTCTAGCACGAGTTGCAGCTTTACTTTGATAATTATTTTTTAAATGAAATAAATATGCATGTATATCATCTAATGTAATTTTTTTAATAGTTTCTATTGTAATATCATGAATATTAATATTTTTTATATCTTTTTCATTTGTTAATTTATAATGATACATAATAAACTTTAAAAAATTATTTAAATCATAATTATATTCTTTTATAGTATTAGGAGATTTATTTAAAATTGTTGCTGTGTAATCTAAAAAAGAATTTAAAAAGCTAGGGTTATTTTCTATATTTATCATTTGATTATTACCTTCCTTTGTTTTTTATTTTTTCATTTTATCATTAATTAAACTAATGTCAATAGAGTAAATTTAAAATGTAAATTAAGAAAAGAATAGCAATGAATAAAGAAGTTAAATAAATTGTAAAGTTATTTAACTAAAAATTTAGAAAAATATCAATATGTAGTAGATTTACATATTTTAGCTACATAAAAGGTTTGCAATTATTACAAAATAATGGTATAATAAAAATATGCAGATTTAATATAATCTGACATTATTGGAAAGGAGGGGATTCCAATGGAGTCCCAACAGGGCTACACCAAACGGTTTCTGAAGAAATTGCTTATAACCATGGTAGCATTGATTGTGATACTGATAATCACAGTTATTACTACATATGCAGGAGCAAATGGAGCAGATACCCCAAGAAGTGTTACAACTGTGGAATTAGGAACCACCCATACTACTGCAACAAAAAGTAACAGTACTGAAGTAGTAACAACTGCTTTAACAGAAGCAACAACAACTACTACAACAACCACTACTGTTACGACTACTACAAAGCCTATAACAACAACTACAACAACTATTGTAGAAATAACAATTACACAAGAAGTTACAGCCACAGAAGTAGAAGTTGTAGAAGAGGTAGTCAATCCCTCTCCAGTTGGAAACGATCACCTCACTGCATATAGTGGTGTATATGATGGTCCAAATGGACATGAAACTTATTACAATTTGCCAATGCAGGGAGTAGTAAGTATTATGCGTTCCTTAGGATATTCAGAAGAAGAGTATCCGTATTGGGAACGAGAGGATGGAGCAAAAATGTTTGGTGACTATATTATGGTTGCCGCAGATTTGAACATACGCCCAAAAGGGACAATTCTCGAAACGTCCCTTGGAACCGCAATGGTCTGTGACACAGGAACCTTTACTATGCAAGGAGAGCCTGTATACCAGATTGACATTGCAGTTAACTGGTAATTTGGTGTGGTACAAAAAAACTCTGTAAGCGCAATACTTACAGAGTTTCATATATTTGCTCAAAAAAACAAAGTTGGGATTTGTATGTTAATTTGTTTAGTATTATATAGAATGATATTAAATAGACTAAAAAAACTATATATAAATATAAACGAAGGAGATACAACATTTACATTAGAAAGGTCTGAAAGTGCTGAAATTATCGGGAGGGACTCAAAATCAGGGTTCTACATTTTTATTCCTACTCCTATTTGCACAAAACTTTGATAATGGACAGGTTTTTTACACAATTATTGAATATTTATTGTTAATATGAATAAACTATATAAAAATATCATTTCGCATTTTTAAAAATATTTACATTTTGCGAAACAAATGCTGTACTAAACATGAGGTGAAGATTATGAAAATAATAGAACGTGATTATCTAAAAGAACTTATTGCTGTCATGGGAACTCCTGATATTAAAGTTATAACAGGTGTTAGACGTAGTGGAAAATCTAAATTGATGGAAATGTTAAAAAAATATGTGGTGGAGCAACAATATTTGCCAGATGTCATCTTAGGTACAAAGTATTATATAAAAGATGATACCGTTCAGGATTAATTATAAACAAAGAGGAGATGATATTAATGAAATTTATATTAGCATCTGGTTCACCAAGAAGAAAAGAATTATTAAAACTATTGGTACCAGAATACGAAATAATAGTAAGTGGAATAGATGAAAAACTAGAAGATGAACAAACTCCATCAGAACAAGTAATAAGGCTTGCATATACAAAAGCAAAAGATGTGTTTAATAAGACAACAGGTAATAGAATTGTTATTGGTTCAGACACAGTTGTTGCAAGAAATGGAATAATATACGGTAAGCCCAAAGATAAAGTGGATGCTAAAAGAATGATAAAGGAGTTTTTAGAAGGTGATAGAACTCATAGTATAATGACAGGTCTAGCAGTATTAATTGAAAAAGACGGAAAGTATGAAGAATACAAAACATTTGATGAAGCTAAAATATTTTTAAAAGATATGACAGATAAGCAAATAGATTGGTGGCTAGACACAGAAAAATGGACAGATAAAGCAGGTGCATATGCAATACAAGAAGAATTTGGAGCTTTTGTAAACAAGATAGAAGGAAATTATCAGACAATAGTTGGTCTACCAATACATAAATTATATGATATTATTGAAGAATATATAAATTAAAAGAAGCGTGCATATTGTGCACGCTTCTTTTAGTTTATACAATTATTATTTTTTCTTATCTTCTTTTATAACTTCTTTAATTGCTCCAAGGCTTCCTAATGCTGTTGTGGTATCAAGAGGTGGATACTATGGCACTAGATAAATATTATAGAAACTTAAAAGGAAAAAAATTAGATGAGGAATACATAAATGAGCTAAAGGATACTATAAGACTAACTAAAGAACAAATAAAAGCATATAAGATACTAACGACCTATAACCTATCTAAAGAATTAGAACTTTATGATAATTATGATGAGATTTTTGAAAAGTATTTAAAATGACTGAAAATAGTGGGAGAGAGGGGAGTAGGCTCATTTTTTGAATAGTCAGATTTTCGATTATAAAAAATAAGAAATTCAAATAATAAATAATTCAAGAAGCGGAAACCTAAAAAATTATTTAGAAAGTTTTTATAAAATTTTGAAAAAATAAAATATTATAAAAATTTTAAATTTATTAAATTTGAATTTTAGATTTTAAAATTTTGATTTTTGTAATTTACGAACAATTAATTTTAAAAACCGAACATTTGTTAATTATGAAATTTTTGAATTAAAATTGAATTAAATTTAGATTTTTGATTTTAATTTGTAATTTTACTAATTAATATTAAAAATTGCTTAAAACTCATTTTAAGATGTTTAAGACTATAATTATAATACTTTATATAGATTATTAATTTTATACAAATACAATTATTACTTGTTAAATATTATTACATATAATCTTATATATTAGTTTATATTTATGAAGCTCTAAAATCGATTTTAAGACGTTTTTATAATTTAGTAATAAAGTTAATCATATATAATATGAAACTTGTAATTTAAAGAGAATTAAATTTTGAAAATTATAATCTATATTAGTGATTTTTATAAAATACTGGAAACTATATAAATAGCTGAATATGGCTAAAATAACGACACACGAGAATCGATTTTAAGGCGTTTTTAAAAATTAGCCATATAGTTTGTTGTCTATAAAATACAGCAAATATAGAGAGTCTGGAGTTTTGAAGAATTTTAGAAAAATTTGAGATAGGATCAGAAATTATAAAAAAATTATTAAAGTAAAAATTAAAATTTAAAGATTAAAAATAATTAAACATCAAATTATATAGATAAAATATTTAAGAAGCTTAAAATGGATTTTAAAGCGTTATAAAATTAAAGTAATATAAGTTGCCAGAATAAAACAAAATAATAAATAATATGCAAAGTAAAATAATTATATAATAAGTAAGTACATATAAAGCTAAAGGCTTGGAAGTACTGAAATCACTGGGTAGGACTTGAATCAAAGTTCTTATATTTTACTTCTATTCCTTTTTGCACAAAACTTTCATAATACACCACTTTTTTCCACAGTTTTTTATATCAATTATTAATTTTATTGAAAAATTATTAAATTTTATATAAAATAATTCCTAATTTTAAAAAATATAGTTATTGAAATAATATCTAACATGAAAGTTAATTAAGTAAATTTAATTAGCTCTATTTTGCCTTCTTAAAATTATTTAAGGAGGTTTTATTATTTATGAAAGAAAAAATTAAAAGAATTGAACAAAAATATGATGCACAAGAAAGGGTTTTAGATTCCCTTGCCTTTAAAGAATTAGATACAAGAACATTACATCAATCTGTAAAATCAATGTTGGTTAATACAACAAATGACTGTATAAAATTTGAATGTGAAATGGATCCTGAAATGAGTAAAATAAGTTTTCTTATTCAAAAGGAAAATATTAAACCTGAAGAATATAAAAATTTAAGACAATCACAAGCAAAATTAAAAAGTGCTTTACATTTAGCACAATTATCTGAATCTGCTTTAAGGAATTTATTGTTTGAAATGATGATATCTGATGAGATTAAGTTTGTTTTTAAACAAGATATTCCAGAATTATATGAGGGATTATACTTCATGCTTGATATTGAAGAAGAAATATTAGATGTATTAGTTCCTGAATTAGCAGAACAATATGAAACAAATTATAAAACAATATGTTCAATTATAAGTGGTTGTATAAATGATTTTGTCGATAATGTAGAAGAATATATTGAGGACATTAAAGAAAGAGAGTTATATAATGAATTTGTTGAATATAGGGAAGAATGGAGAAAGATAAGAGAGGCGAACAAGAATGAGTAAAGTTATAGCAATAGCAAATCAAAAAGGTGGAGTTGGAAAAACAACTACCACTTTTTCTTTAGGAGTAGCTCTTGCTAAACAAGGAAAAAAAGTATTACTTATTGATGCAGATCCTCAAGGAGATTTAACTACTTGTATGGGATACTATAATCAAGATGAAATGCAAAATACAATAGGAACATTAATGTTAGACTCTATTAATGATAATGAAATTAAAGCAGAAGAAAGTATATTACATCATAATGAAAATATAGACTTAATTCCTGCTAATTTAGATTTATCTGCAATAGAGTTTTCTTTAGTTAATGCAATGAGTAGAGAGTTTACTCTTAAAAATTCCATAAGGGATATTAAAGATAAATATGATTATATATTAATAGATTGTATGCCTAGTTTAGGAATGATAACCATTAATGCATTAGCTTGTAGTGATAAAATAATTATTCCTGTTCAAGGAGAGTATCTAGCCGCAAAAGGAATGGGACATTTATTAAAAACAGTAAATAGAGTTCAAAAACAAATAAATCCTAATTTGAAAATAGGTGGTGTATTACTTACTTTAGTAGATAAAAGAACTAATTTATCAAGAAATGTTAGAAATACATTAGATGAAAATTATGGTAAATATGTAAATATATACAATACTGAAATTCCTAAAGCAATAAATACAGCTAAATCAACTTCTACTGGAAAAAGTATTTTTGAATTTGATAAAAGTAGTCCTGTTGCTGATGCATATAAAAATTTAGCAAAGGAGGTATTGGAGAATGAAAGAACAAGAGTCAAAAATGATACTTCCAAAGTTAGATGATTTATTTACTACTCAAGAGCAAAGAGATTTTGAAAATGCAGAAAAAGTTGAATTTATTGATATAAATAAAATAACTGATTTTCCGAATCACCCATTTAAAGTTAAAAATGATGACAAAATGCAAGATATGGTAGAAAGTATAAAAGAGTATGGAGTAATATTGCCAACTATTGTTAGACCAAAAGAAAACGGAACTTATGAAATGGTTTCAGGGCATAGAAGAAAACTTGCATGCCAACTTGCAGGAGTTGATAAAATAAAATGTATTGTTAAGAATTTATCAGATGATGAAGCAACAATACTTATGGTAGATAGCAATATACAAAGGGAAGAAATACTACCTAGTGAAAAAGCATTTGCATATAAATTGAAATTAGATGCTATGAAACATCAAGGGAAAAGAGTTGATTTGGAAGAAAATGAAACTTTGACACCAGTGGTGGCGAAGTTAAGAACAGATGAAAAACTTGCTAATGAAGTTGGAGAAAGTAGAGAAAATATTAGAAGATATATTAGACTTACTTATCTAATACCTGAATTATTAGAACAAGTTGATAATAAAAGAATAGCTTTTAGACCAGCTGTTGAATTATCTTATTTAAGTGAAGATTATCAATATGTTGTATTAAATAAATTAGAATATGATGAGGTTTCTCCTAGTTTAAGTCAAGCAATAACATTAAAGAAAATGCAACAAGAAGGAACAATATCAGAAGAAAAAATTGAGAACTTATTAGATAAAGAAAAACCTAATCAAAAAGAGTTTATACGAATACATCATGAAAGAATAGAAAAATATATACCAACAAAAGTTAAAGAATCTGGTAAAATAGAAGACTTTATTATTCAATGTGTGGAAGAACATAACAAAAGAGAAAAGTTAAGACAAGATAGAAATGCAAGATAATAATTATTGTGTGTGAACATTATTATAAAGCAAATTGTGTGTGAACTTATTACAAATTTTTCCCTTACAATCCCTTTTAATACATACTATATTACATACTAAAAGATATATATATTTATACATTTGTTTAATAAATAAATATAAATATAATTAAATTATAAGGAGTTGATATTTATGAAAAAGATAATAATAAGTTTAATGATTAGTATAATTATTTTAATAGCACTATTTTTTATAATACAAGATCACAAAAATAATAAAATACAGGAAAATGTTGTAGTATCAAGCATTACTGAAAATGTAAATGATAAAATACAAGAAAATTTTTTTGTTGAAAAATTACCAACAGAAGAAATCGTAGAAGAAAATTATTCTGATGAAATCATAATAGAAAAAAGTACAGAAGAAGCGGCAATAAAAAAAGATACAAAAGCTGAAGAACCAAAGAAAGTAGCTATAAAAAATAATCCACCAAAAGAAACAAAAACTATATCTGTTGAGAATAAAACATCTAAAGAAAATGTTGCAGAAGTGCCTAAAATTAACGATAAAGTTGAAAACACTAATATTGCTGAAAAAAATGAAGAGCCTATAATAAAAACTGAACCAGAAGAGATTATTGTTAAAGAAGAGATAAAAGTTGAAGATAAATGCAGTAATTTTAAACATGGTATAGAAGTAGGTAATACAAATAGATGGTTTTCTAGTAAAGAACAAGCAATTGCTGAATATGATATGGAAATTAATTTATGGGGAGATAAATGGGTAAATAATGAAATTGATGATGAAACATATTATAAAAACTGCCCAGATGGATACGAAATTTGGTCATGTCCTTATTGTAAGCAATGGACATTGAATTATTATTATTAAAAAATAAAAAATGTAATGAACAAGTTATTTTAGCTTGTTCATTTTTTATGAGAAAAAGGAGGAATAAATCGTGTTAAAAAATATTATGAAATATAAAAAAGTGTTGTCTTTACTATTGTTAGTAATTACATTGTTCGGTATTGTACAACCAGTTCTAGCAGCATCAGGTAGTTCAAACTTTGTATCTGGACAATTTGCATCTTATTATTTTACAACTGATAATGCTCATACATCTTATGGAATTATTATAAGAAAAATATATGATAGAACAACAAAAGAATGGAAAACTGTATTTTGTTCTGAACATGGTGTAGATATTGCTACTGGAGATGTTCACACAGGGAATTACTATACACCAACAGATCCAAGTTTAAAATATGCTTGTAAAATTGCATATTTTGGTTGGTATGAAAAATATGGTGATTATATAATTGATGGTGGAATATCTGCTGATAGAAAAAAACAATATGCTTTTACTCAAGAATTTATATGGGAAAGTTTACGGACAAACTAATGCAACATTTACAAATGCTACAACACAAAGCGAGTATGAGGCGTTCAAAACAGAAATAAGAAATAAAATAAATAATATGCAAACAAAACCAAGCTTCAGTGAATCATCTGTAACTATTGATGCAGGAAGTTCTAAAGTATTAACCGATACAAATGGTGTGTTTGCTAATTATAAAAGTTTAGATGTAACAACTGATGGAGTTCGATTACAACATAATCAAGGCGAAAATACATTGACAATAACAGTTGATCCTACATGTACAAAAGAAAATGTAAAAATAACAGATGCTATGATTAAATCTTGGGGATGTATTAAAGATGGAACTCAAGATTATGATACAACTTTATTTATAGATTTTCCTAGTGGAGTTCAAGATCAAATATATTCTTTAAATTATAATGATCCTGTAACACTATCTTTGAATTTGAAAGTAAATATATATGGTAATTTAGAGATAGGGAAAAAAGATAACAAAGGAAATTATATTCCAAATACATCTTTTAAGTTAAGTTATAATTCAGATATGTCAAATCCAATAGGAACTTTTACAACTGGCTCTAATGGAAAGGTTTTAGTTGAACAACTTAAACCAGGAACAGTATATGTTCAAGAAACAAAAGTACCAGATCATTTAATATTAGATAGCTCAATAAAACCAGTTACAATAAAAACATCAGATACTGTTTCTTTTACAAATACTAATAATTGGAAACAAGGATATATTCAAGTAACAAAAAAAGATGCCGAAACAGGTAAAATAGTGCAAAAGCAAGGAACAATTTTTGATATTTACAATTCAAGTAATAAAAAAATTGCATCTATTACAACAAATTCAAATGGTATTGCAAAATCAAATTTATTAGATTATGGAACTTATTACATAAAAGAATCTACTGCACCAGACAAATACACTCTAAAAGTAGAAGTTAGTGATAATATAGGTGTAGTTGAAAACGGAAAAACATATCAAGTTGTAATATCTAACACAAGAGTAAAAGGAAGTGTTTCAATATCAAAAGAAGATACTCATACAGGTAAAAATGCACAAGGAGAGGCAACTCTTGAAAATGCAACATACGGATTATATGCAAGAACTCCAATTTGTGATCCTGCAGATGGTAATATGATATATAATACTGATGTTTTAGTAGGTACAATGAAAACAAATTCAGAGGCAAATGCAACATTAAATAATTTATATCTAGGAGAATATTATATAAAAGAAATATCTCCAAGTAATGGATATACATTAGATACAAATATTTATAATTTTGATTTAACATATCAAAATCAAAATGTTAAAATTGTTACAAAAGATATTACTGTTAAAGAAAGAGTTATATCACAAGCATTTGAAATTATTAAAATATCAAGTGATGAGGCAGGAGAGGCTGAATTATTATCTAGTGCAGAATTTACAATAAAAGCACAAAAAGATATTGAACAATATGGTTCATGGGAAAATGCACCAATAGCAAAAAATGCTTATGGAAAAACAGCTGCAATTTTAAGAACTGATGAAAACGGTTATGCAGTAAGTGATAGATTACCTTTTGGAAAATATGTTGTTAGAGAAACTAAAGTACCAGATGATAAAATGAAAACGGATGATTTTGTAGTTACAATATCTGAAGATAGTGATAAACCTCAAGTTTGGAGAGTGTTTAATGATACTTCATTTACATCTGTACTATCTATAATAAAGAAAGATAGTGAAACAGGTAAAATAGTAAGAGTAAGTGGTGCTAAATTTAGAATAAAAAATATTGATACAAATGAATATTATGGATATTGGGACTGGTCGCCATTGCCTCATTATGTTTCAGAATGGACTACTGACGAAACAGGAACAGTTATGACAGGAGATAAATTAAGTGTTGGAAACTATCAATTAGAAGAAATTAAAAGTCCTAATGGATATTTAATAAGTAATACACCTGTTAAATTCAGAATTTCATCTAATACTGCATTTGAAACTTTACCAGATAATAAGACTCCAGTTATAACAATTACTCAAACAGATAAATCAGTTAAAGGAAAAATTAACATAGAAAAAAGAGGAGAAGTTTTAGTTGGATATTCTGATAATAACTTTAAATACGAAGAACGAGGACTTGCTAATGCAAAATTTGAAATAATAGCAAATGAAGATATAAAAGATCCATCTAATGATGGAACTATAATATATAAAAAAGGTAATATAGTTCAAACTATAACAACAGGCGAAAATGGAAAAGCCACATCAAAAGAATTGCCATTAGGAGAATATTCTGTAAAAGAAATAACTGCACCAATTGGATTTGTAATTAATAGTAATATAGTTAATGTATCTTTAAAATATAAAGATCAAAACACATCAATAGTTTATGATAATGCAACATTTGTTAATGATAGACAAAAGGTTGATTTAAAAGTAGTAAAAAGTGATTTTGATGATGGAAATACATTAGGTGGTGCTGAATTTGGAATATATGCTAAAACTGATATTCTAAATTATAAAAATGAAATCATATTTAAAGCTGGGGACTTAATAGAATCAACTAAAAGTAATGACAAAGGAAATGTTAAATTTAAAGCAGATCTACCTTTATACGAATATCAAATTAAAGAGATAAAAGCACCAATTGGGTATTCTTCAAGTAATGAGATTATAGATGTAAATGCATCTTATAAAGGTCAAGAAACTAAAATAATTGATTTAAATTACGAATTTAAAAATAAGATAATAAAA
>JAGATI010000141.1 GCA_017621295.1 Clostridia bacterium
AATTGCTACATCTGGTGTTAATTCATAATCAGCAAGTGGATATTTTTTATTATTTTGTTTATCTGTAATAACTGCAAAAGATGTTACTTCTGAACCAGTACCTGAAGTAGTTGGTATTGCTACTAGTTTTGCTTTTTCTCCAAGTTTTGGGAATTTATAAGTACGTTTTCTAATATCCATAAATTTAAGTTTCATTCCTTCTGCATCTGCTTCTGGATGTTCATAGAAAAGCCACATACCTTTTGCTGCATCAATTGGACTTCCTCCACCTACTGCAATAACAACATCTGGTTTAAAATCATTCATCATTTTAACACCTTTATTTATAGTATCAAATGATGGGTCTGGCTCAACTTCTGAAAATATTTCTGAATGTACATATTCATTTCTTTTTCTTAAATGATATAATATTTTATCTATATATCCAAGTTTAACCATAGATGGGTCTGTTACAATAAATGCTCTTGTAATATCTGGCATTTTTTCTAAGTATTGGATAGAACCTGCTTCAAAATAAATTTTCTCTGGAACTTTAAACCATTGCATATTAACTCTCCTTTTTGCTACTTTTTTTACATTAATTAAATTTACAGAAGAAACATTTGCTGTTGTAGAATTTCCACCAAAAGTTCCACATCCAAGTGTTAATGATGGCATATTAGTATTATAAATATCTCCAATTGCACCATGAGTAGATGGAGAATTTACAATAATTCTTCCAGCTTTTACAGTTTTAGAGAATTTTAAAATTGTTTCATCATTTTCAGAATGAATAACTGCTGAATGTCCCATTCCTCCAAATTCAATTAATTTTTCTGCTAAAGCAATTCCTTCATCTGGTCCTTCTACTACATAATATGCTAAAACTGGACTTAATTTTTCTTTTGAAAATGGATACTCAATTCCAACTCCATTTTCTTTTAAAACTAATACTTTTGTTTCTTTTGGAACATCTATTCCTGCCATTTTTGCAATATTATATGGACTTTTTCCTACAATATCTGCATTTAAAGCACAGCCTTTTTCTTCTATAAACATACTACCTTTAAGTTTATTAGTATCTTCTGCACTTAAAAAGTAACATCCTGCTTCAACCATTAACTTTTCAAATTCATCTTTAATTTCTTTATCTACAATAACAGATTGCTCAGATGCACAAATCATTCCATTATCAAATGATTTTGAAAGAACTAAGTCATTTACAGATGTTTTTAATTTTGCAGTTTTATCTATATAACATGGAACATTTCCTGGTCCCACACCTAAAGCTGGTTTTCCACATGAATAAGCAGCTTTTACCATCCCTGTTCCACCAGTTGCTAGTATTAAATTTACATCTGGATGATGCATTAAAAAGTTTGTTGCAGTAATAGATGGCTCTTCTATCCATAAAATGCAATTTTCTGGAGCTCCTGCTTTAACCGCAGCATCTCTTACAATTTTTGCAGATTCTACACTACATTTTTGTGCAGATGGATGGAATCCAAAAATAATAACATTTCTTGTTTTTGCTGCAATAATAGATTTAAACATAGTTGTTGAAGTAGGGTTTGTTACTGGTGTTACACCAGCTATAATTCCTACTGGCTCTGCAATTTCTACATAGCCTTCTTCTTCATTTTCTGAAATTACTCCTACTGTTTTATCATATTTTATACTGTGATAGATATATTCTGTTGCAAACATATTTTTTATTATTTTATCTTCATAAATTCCACGTCCAGTTTCTTCTACAGCCATTTTGGATAATTCCATGTGGTGTTCTAACCCTGCCATTGCCATAGCTCTTATAATATTATTTACTTGCTTTTGATCTAACTTTAAGTACTCTTGTGATGCCTTTTTAGCTTTTTCTACTAAATCATCAATCATTGATTTTATTCTGTTTTTCTCTTCTTCACTAATTTCTGTTGCCATAAAAACCTCCTTTTTAACTTTGTCCTAATTTTATCTATTAACTATGACATTTGTCAATAGAAATCGGACGACAAATATTTATATATTTTTTAAAGTGTTTTCTCTTTCTTTTTCTCTCTAATTGTAGTATAATTATGGAAATTTATAACATATATAATTTTAAGTAAAAAAGGAGATGCTTTAATGGATTACAATTTTCAAGAAATAGAAAAAAAATGGCAAAAATATTGGGACAAAAACGAAACATTTAAAACTGATGTATGGGATTTTTCAAAACCAAAATTCTACGCATTAGACATGTTTCCATATCCATCTGGACAAGGCTTGCACGTTGGTCATCCAGAAGGATATACAGCAACAGACATAGTATCTAGAATGAAAAGAATGCAAGGATATAATGTACTTCACCCTATGGGATGGGATGCATTTGGCCTTCCTGCAGAACAATATGCAATAAAAACAGGAAATCACCCTGATGGATTTACAAAACAAAACATAGACACATTTAAAAAACAATTAAAAATGCTAGGCCTTTCTTTTGATTGGGATAAAGAAATTTCTACATGTGATCCAAATTACTATAAATGGACACAATGGATTTTTAAAGAATTATATAAAGATGGTTTAGCAAAACTTGTAGATATGCCTGTTAACTGGTGTGAAGAACTAGGTACAGTTTTAGCAAATGATGAAATAATTGATGGAAAAAGTGAACGTGGCGGATTCCCAGTTGTTCGTAAAAACATGAAACAATGGGTATTAGATATACCTGCTTATGCAGAAACATTATTAAAAAATCTAGATGAATTAGATTGGCCAGAATCAACAAAAGAAATTCAAAGAAACTGGATTGGTAAATCTGTTGGTGCTACAGTAAACTTTAAAGTAGCAGGTCACAAAGATTTAAGCTTTACTGTATTTACTACAAGATGCGATACTCTATTTGGTGCTACTTACTGTGTCTTAGCACCTGAAAGTGAATTAGTTAAAAAGATTACAACTGAAGATAAAAAATCTGAAGTTGAAGAATATATTAAATCTTGTAGCTCTAAATCAGACTTAGAAAGAACGGAATTAAATAAAGAAAAAACTGGTGTTTTTACAGGTAGTTATGCTATAAATCCTGTAAATGGAAAAGAAATTCCAATTTGGATTTCAGACTATGTTTTAGCTTCTTATGGAACAGGCGCAATTATGGCAGTTCCTGCACATGATACTAGAGATTATGAATTTGCCAAAAAATTTGGATTAGAAATTATACCTGTATTAGAAGGTGGAGACATTTCAAAAGAAGCCTATACAGATGATGGACTTCATATTAATTCTGATTTCTTAGATGGTTTAAATAAAGAAGATGCAATAGAAAAAATGCTTACATGGTTAGAAGAAAATAAAATCGGAACAAAAAAAGTAAATTATAAACTACGTGAATGGATATTTGCACGTCAACGTTATTGGGGAGAACCTATTCCAATTGTTCATACAGATGATGGTGAAATGATTGCTTTAAGAGATGAAGATTTACCTTTAATCTTACCAGAACTTGAAGATTACAAGCCTTCTAAAGCAGGTAACTCGCCTCTAGAAAAAGCAAATGAATGGTTAAATGTTACAATAGATGGAAAACAAGGAAAAAGAGAAACTAGTACAATGCCAGGTTCTGCTGGTTCTAGCTGGTATTTCTTACGTTATATAGATCCAAGAAATAATGAAGAACTGGCAAATAAAAAATTACTTGAATATTGGCTACCTGTAGATTTATATATGGGTGGACCAGAACATGCTGTAGGTCATTTATTATATTCAAGATTTTGGAATAATTACTTATATAACAAAGGTGTAGTTCCTGTTGCTGAACCATTTAAAAAGCTTCGTCATCAGGGTATGATTCTTGGTTCAAATGGTGAAAAAATGAGTAAATCTAAAGGTAATGTTGTTAATCCAGATGATATGGTAAAAGAATATGGTGCAGATAGCTTAAGACTTTACGAAATGTTCATGGGTCCAATCGACGCTGATAAACCTTGGGACCCAAAAGGAATTGATGGCTCTAAGAAATTCTTAGATAGAGTTTGGAGACTATATACAGAATCTGATAAAATAAAAGATGAAGAAAATACTAGCCTAGAAAAAATTTACCATTTTACAGTAAAAAAAGTTACAAACGATTATGAAACAATGAACTTCAATACAGCAATTAGCCAGTTAATGATTTTTATAAATGCAGTATATAAGACTAACTGTTTTCCAAAAGAATATGCAGAAGGATTCTTAAAATTATTAAACCCTATTGCTCCACATATTACAGAAGAACTTTGGAATGTAGTTTTAGGTAATAATTCATCAATAGCTTATTCAAAATGGCCAGAATTTGATGAATCCAAAACAATTGATGACGAGATAGAATTACCTGTTCAAGTAAATGGAAAAGTAAAGGCTACTGTTATGATTCCTCTAAATAGCGAAGAATCTATAGTTAAAGAAATTGTTCATGGAAATGAAAATGTACAAACTGCAATTTCAGGTAAAAATGTTGTTAAAGAAATTTATGTAAAAAATAAAATTTATAATATTGTTGTTAAATAGTTTTTATTGCTTATCAAAAAAAGTTATATTATAATATATATTAGAATTTACTAAGGAGAAAAGTCTTAATATGGGGATTGAAGAAGAATTAAAATCAAATGGTATAGAAGTATTAGAAAGACTAGATTTAGATACTGTTAAGTCTATTGCAGAATTTGTGGCATCTAACATTTGTAATACATTTCCTAAACTACGTTTTAATTTTCATGATTTATTTGATGAAATTTGTAATTTACCAATGTATATAGCAAATATGCCAGCTCGGACTTGCTGAAGCTAGTTACTTTTATAAAAATTCATCTATTTACTTTAGAGATGGAATGGGATTATCAGATTTAAAAAAATTTGCTGTACATGAAATAATACATCACTTGCAAGAAGTAATAGATGAAGACAATACATTAATTAGATTAGGTCTATTAGAGTTTAACAAATCTAAATCCTATGGAATGGGATTAAATGAAGCAGCAGTACAAATTATAAGCTCATATATATTACGGAGAATCTCTAGATTCTGTTAAATATTATGGAATAGAACTTTCAACTATAAGTCCTAATTACTATCCATTAATTTGTAACTTAATGAGTCAAATCTGCTATTTAGTTGGAGAAAATACATTATATGATAGTACTTTCTATAGTAACGATAATTTTAAAAATCGATTAATCGATCTAATAGGAAAGAAAAATTTCGATAAAATATCTATAGGCTTTGATAAACTCTTGCAATTTGAAGAACAAATAGCTTTGATTTCTAATAAATTATATGACAATAATTGTTCAAATACTAAATCAAAAAAATATACTAATATAATTAATAAATATAAACAAAAAATAAAATGTACATTCTTAAAAACGCAAAATCTGTTATTTATTTCATACTTTAAAAATCAATTTAAAATACTAAATTCTGATAGTGATATCGAAATATTTAAAAATAAATTGTTAATCTATAAAGATTTAATAGGAAAATCAGATGACTATTTTACATTTACAAATTATAATAATAAAATAATAGATAAAATCAATAACGAGTATACTTCTATTATTAATACATCTCTAATTGAGCACAAACAAAATAAACTTATAGAAATTTTCAAAAAAATATTTAATAAAAATTAACATTCACATTTTATGTACATAGAAGTTTTTTATAGTTTATTTTACATACACTATCTTAGAGATAATCTTACTATATAACAAAGGGGAATATATGT
>JAGATI010000142.1 GCA_017621295.1 Clostridia bacterium
TAAATGAATTTCTTGTAAATAAGAAAATAAATAAGAAGATAGATCAATCATATCAAATTAGATTTAATCCTGATTCTAGAGAAAGTCTAATACATAATATTGTTGAATTGTTAGATGAAAATAACTATGATTTTAATTGTATTGATGTTTCTAAAGTAGAATATATGGATAACTTATTCTTTCCTATTGGTGAAAGATTGATAAAAAATAATTTTGATGTATCAAGATGGGATGTGAGTAATGTAAAAGATATGTCTCATATGTTTTATGGATGTCATAAATTCAATTGTGACATAAGTAATTGGAATGTTTCCAATGTTGAAGATATGAGTAGTATGTTTTGGCAATGTTATGAATTCGATCAAAATTTAAATGATTGGGATGTTAGCAATGTAAAATATATGAGAAATATGTTTTACAACTGTCAAATTTTCAATAAGCCGCTAAATAAGTGGAATGTTAGTAATGTTGAACATATTGAACATATGTTTCAGGAATGCTATAGTTTCAATCAAGACATAAATGATTGGAAATTTAACAGTAAAGTTACTAGTCTTTTTAAAATGTTTGATGGCTGCATATCATTTAATAAGTCATTAGAAAAATGGGATATAAGTAATGTAGACAATATTGAATTTATGTTTAGAAATTGCAAACAATTAAATAAAGACTTTTCAAAATGGAATGTTACACGTAAGTCACATTACAAAGCATTTACAGGATGTTTAAAAATAAAACAAAAATATTTGCCATATGGATATAGTGGTTAATAGTATGAATGAAATTCCTAAGCATTCTACATTGAAGATGTCAAATGCATTTTGTAATCAAAATATTGCAGTATTGAAGATTGTGACAAATAAGTCAAATAAACAATCAACAGAATCTATAAGATGCATTGTTCCATATTATGAGAATGTTACAAATAAAGCATATGTCAGTAATATTGATGTAGATAAACCAGATAAGTCAATGTTTGACATAATATTGCATACACCAGTAAAGGGATATACACTATATGGTTCAGGTACAAATGAAACAATAAACATAAAAGTTCCAGGAGACAATAAGCAACATGTAATGTATGTTGTTGGAATGTTATATCAACATGATGTCAATGGTGGAACATATGATGCATGTGAAATTCAATATTTGTCTAAAGGAATAAGAGAAGAATTAAAATTTACAAACATATGAACATCCCACATAGATTTCTAATAAATAAGAAAATCTCTAATAGTATTAGTCAACATCCAATACCATTGTATGTTCCTAAGTCAAAGGATGAATTGAAGTTAAACATAAAAGAACTGTTGAAAAAGAAAATTCATGACTTAAATTATATTGATATATCAAATATAACAGATATGTCATATTTATTTTGTAAAGACGGAAAGGGTGTAAATATAGATGATATTGATGATATTGATATTAGCTTATGGGATGTAAGCAATGTTAGAAATATGCATAGTATGTTCAATTATTGTAAGAATTTCAATTGTGACATTAGTAATTGGAATGTAGGCAAGGTTGAAGATATGGGATATATGTTTAGTAGTTGCTACAATTTCAATTGTGACATTAGCAAATGGGATGTAAGCAATGTTAAGAATATGAACAGTATGTTTGATGAGTGTAGAAAATTTAATCAAAACTTAAACAATTGGGATGTTGATAAAGTTGAAGACATGTCAAATGCATTTTATGATTGTATTAGTTTAAAAAATAAGCCAAATTGGTACCATTAATCTAAATATTTATAAAATTACAAAATTGGTTGAGTTAACAATTAACTCAACCAATTTTCTTATTCTTTAACCCAAACTTCTTGTGTCTTAGATATGCTTATAGAAATTATCTCATAATCAGAACCAGAATCAGCTAACATCTTTGTTGTATTGTTTTCTGCTTCTATAACATCTACTGCATCTATAAGATATTTTACGTTAGTCTTCTTCTCTCTTCCTTTGTCATCTTCTATAATGATACTTACTATAACATCATAGAATTTGCTTACTGGTGATATGTTCATTCGTCTTCTTTATCATTCTTATTTTTGTCATTATCTTCATTGTCTTTATTATCTGATTCTAATGAATCTAACCAATCATGCAATTTATTCAATTGACTAGCTAATTTTTCTATAGCATCTTCATTAGCATCATCTTTATCTTTAGATGTCTCTACAAATTGTTGAACAATATCAATAATAGAATCTAACTTATCTTTATAGCTTTTCTTAGTCTTTATCTTAATTCCATTGTCTATCATTTCAAAATAGATTTCTTTCTTTTGACAGATAGATTTTAATGAATCAATAGTTTCTGAACCATTTTTTAAGCCTTTGAATACAAATCTAAAGTATTTTTCACTCTTTGGCTTTTCTTCTTTGGATTCTTCTATAAAGCTTCCCTTTAAATAATCTGATAGTGATTTCATATATATGTTAAATATTAAAATTGTAAGTATGGAAATATCTCTCCCAGTTTCTCACCATATATTTTTGTCTTATTCAAATTGAACTGCAATTGACAGTTACTCAACCAGTTCATAATTTCAAGAAAGTTTGTCAATACACTATAGTCCCCTGTACCTTTAGAGCTTGATATGCTTGAACACCCACATAATATAGTCTTTGACTTTTTCTTACCTACATTAGATAAGTCATATCCAAGACCTATGAATTCATGAACTAATGTTTCTATTGCCTCAACTAAAGTATCATTCACGATACTTTCTTTACTTGGCATAAGTATGGTGAACCAGTCATTATAAAATTCAACATCACCAAGCATTGTCTTTATGAAGTTCTTTAATGCTGATATGTATATTTCATAACATGATTGCGTTTGCATGTTTCCATTTGCACTTATTCCATTATTACATCCTGTTTGCTTACAACCACATGTACCATTTGTCAGGTTAGCATAAGGTGTATTTAATACTAAGTTCAATGCTACTGATGTTGGATCTGTTTGATGATTAGCAAAATATTTAAGTACAAGCTCGTACACTTGATTTTTAGGTGTTGCTCTTATCTCATCGTCAATCTGTGTGTATTCTAATATAATAGAAGCAAATGTAGCATAAAAGTCATTCAATTTGTCTTCTGAAAATCTATTGTCAGCTAATTTGTTCTTATTATAGTAATATGTTATATTAGAATAGTCTTTTTCCTTACAATCAAGTTCTTCAAAATGCTCAGATATTGTACCATCTTTAGTCAAATAGTTTGGAAGACGTAAGTCTTCGTTGTCATCTACAATTCCAAGTTCAACTAAATAGTTATATAGTGTCTCATTTATGAAGAAGTCTTTTCCTGGAACAAATCCATATTCATTGTTTACAAACGAACTAGTATCTAATAGAGAACACATAATGAATGTCTTTAGCTTAGTGTCATCATCAACAAGCTCTTTAGATATTATGATATATGCACGAGGTATATCTATAATATCTTCTTCTGTCAATGATTCTTCAAGCAACCAAGCAAAACCAGGAACAGGATCACCTTCTTGATAATTCTCTTTCATTATCAAATCACCATTTGGGTTTTCCTGAATCATAAAGTTTTCTTGAAAATACTTCAAACCAACAATGTTGAGATTTATCATATATCTATTATGAAGACTTGTTGGTATGTCTTCAGAATCTGACAACTTAATTATTGTTGGTTGTATGTAGTTCATAAAATTGTTCATCTATTATGTATGACAAATTATTATATATAGTTAATAATAAATTTCATAGAATTGTCTTGCTTGATTTTCACCTTCTATATATCCTGTATTAACACCAGCATAATAATTGTCTATTACATTGTTATCTAATAGATCAACTTTATCTACATTCAAATTTTCTGTATCTATTGAATCTTTTCTATATTCAAATTCTATTATATCAATCCAACCTTGTATAAATCCAGTCCTGACACCAGCAATATATTCAGAGGTTAATTTTTCATTCTTAATCTTATCTATAAATGCAAATGCTCTATCTGTATATTCTTTTACAAGTGCAGAAGAATATTTATCCTGACACATACGTACAAAATCATCTACATCATAATAGTTTATACCATAATTTTCAGCACAACGTAAGTCAGAATCTGAAAACTGATTTGACTTACCTGAAGCATCACCAATCATACACATATCTTTCTTACTGTATTGCTTATCTGTTATATGACATTCATTCAACAATAAGTCAAGCATACCTGTATTTGGCTTTCTGAATTTATCATCTTTATTCATACTAGAACAATATGTATATAAGCACATAACATTATTGTCCATATATGATTCTATAGCATTGCATATATATGTAAGTTTTGCTTCTACTTGTTCTTTAGTAACATACTGTGGTATTCCACCTTGATTAGTTACTATAAATATGTATTTTGGACTTATCTTCTTTATGGCATCTAATACATCAAACTTTATTTGCATATCCCAAACACCCTTTGGAAATGTATTTCCACTTATTGTTGTAACCAATGTTCCATCAAAATCACAAAATACTATATCATAATGCTTATTTGTCATAATATATTGTCAATTATTTAATTTAATATTAATATAGAATATTTGATTGGTAATTTCTATTTTTAATATATATAAATATAAGTCAATATATTTAAGTATGTTAAGTATATCAGAATTTCTAGTAAACAAAAATATAAATACTAAGATAGAACAAAAATATTCTCCTAAGACAAAAGATGAACTTCAAAATATAATAAAGGAACTTATAAGTCAAGAGGAATATAATTTGAATTGCATAGATACAAGTTATATAACAAATATGTCATATTTATTTGATATAAAAAATAATGGGGTAGATATACATAATATAGATAATATAGATGTCAGTAAATGGGATGTAAGTAAAGTTAGAAATATGGAATGTATGTTTTATCATTGTGAAAACTTTAACTGTAACATTAGCAACTGGGATGTTAGTAATGTGACAAACATGAGAAATATGTTCAATGGTTGCAACAAGTTCAATTGTGACATTAGTGGTTGGGATGTTAGTAATGTTGAAGATATGAGCTATATGTTTGAAGATTGTGAAAGCTTCAATTGTGACATTAGTAACTGGGATGTAAATATGGTCAATAATATGTCATTTATGTTTGCCGGTTGTAAAAATTTCAATCAACCATTGAATAGTTGGAATGTAAGCAATGTTAAGAATATGACTGGTATGTTTGCTAGTTGTAAAAATTTCAATCAACCATTATATAAATGGGATACAAGTAATGTTAAAGATATGCATCTAATGTTTTATGGATGTAAAAAATTTAATTGTGACATAAGTAATTGGGATGTTAGTAATATTAGAGATATGTCACAAATGTTTCATACATGTGAGAATTTCAATCAACCGTTAGACAAATGGAATATGTCTAATGTTAAATATATGTCATTTATGTTTAATGGTTGTACTAGTTTCAATCAAGACTTAAATGGATGGGATGTATCTAAAGTTGAAAATACAACTTGGGCATTCAATGGTTGTACATCTCTAAAAAATAAACCAAGTTGGTATAGAGAATGAAGCACATCAATGAATTTCTAGTCAATAAAAGGATATTAAATAAGATAAGTCAAAACGATCAATATAAATATTTTCCTCAAAACAAAGATGAATTGATAGAAATTATAAAAGAGCTAGTAAATATAAAGAAGGAGTATGATCTAAATTGTATAGATACTAGTAATATAACAGATATGTCGAATTTGTTTCATGATATTTCAATTGATTCTTCAAGATATTTAGATATTTCTAAATGGAATGTCAGCAATGTTAGAGATATGTCTGGTATGTTTTCATCATGCAACCATTTCAATTGTGATATAAGTAATTGGAACGTCAGCAATGTTAAGAATATGTGTGCTATGTTTGACTATTGCTTTGAGTTTAATCAAAATTTAGGTAATTGGGATGTATCAAATGTAAAAGACATGAGTTATATGTTCAATTTTTGTTATAAGTTTGAAGGAAACGGATTAGAGCATTGGAATGTAAGTAATGTAAACAACATGGAATATATGTTCTGTAGTTGTAAAATATTTGACAACAATTTAAAAGATTGGGACGTAAGCAATGTTACAAATATGAATAATATGTTTTATTGTTGTAGTAAATTTAAAGGAAAGGGATTAGAAAATTGGGATGTTGGTAATGTTGAATATATGAATCAAATATTTATGAACTGTACAAAGTTTAATCAAAACTTAAATAATTGGAATACAAATAAAGCTAAGAACATGGAAGGTATGTTTGCTTTTTGTATGTCATTGATAAACAAACCAAAGTGGTATAAGCAATGAAACATACACAAAAATTAAAATTTTAATGATTATGTTACATATAAATGAATTTCTAATAAATAAGAAAATAAATAAGAATATAGATCAACCAGTATACGAATATTTTCCAAAAGATAAAAGGGCTTTAAAATATTTGATTAAAAAATTAACAGACAAAGGAATATATGACTTAAATTGTATTGATACCAGTGCTATAACTGATATGTCTAATCTATTCACTAATTTAAAAACTGGTATACCCATTACAAAAAATAATATAGATATAAGCAAATGGGATGTATCAAATGTTACAAATATGCAATGTATGTTTGCTGATTTTAAAAAATTCAATTGTGATATTAGTAATTGGAATGTCAGTAAAGTTAAAAATATGTTGCAAATGTTCTATTGGTGTGGTGAATTCAACGCTCCCATAGGAAAATGGAATGTAAGTAATGTTACAAATATGGAAGGTATGTTTTATAATTGTGAGAATTTCAACCAGCCTATAGGAAAATGGCATGTAAGTAATGTTACAAGTATGAACAATATGTTCTTTGTTTGTGAATCTTTCAATCAACCATTGAATGATTGGGATGTTAGTAATGTTGAAGATATGTCTTGTATGTTTAGTGTCTGTAAGAAATTTAATCAAGATTTAAATGATTGGAATACCAGTAATGCAAAAGATATGTCATTTATGTTCAGTAATTGTACTAAATTCAATGGAGAATTGGGCAATTGGAATACTAGTAGAGTTATAAATATGTCTCATATGCTATTTAGTTGTGCTGAATTTGATAATCCATTGAATGATTGGGATGTTAGTGAAGTAGTAAATATGATAGATATGTTTGGTGGATGTGAAAATTTTAATCAACCATTAGATAAATGGAATGTGAAAAATGTAAAGTACATGACGAAAATGTTTGAATATTGTAATAAATTCAATCAATCATTAGATTCATGGGACCCACGTAGTTTGGAAAATGAAGAACATATGTTTGATTGTTGCTTTTCACTTAAATATAAACCGCATTGGTATTGGAAAAGATGAGACATATATAAAAATTAAAATTTTAAATTATGTTACATATA
>JAGATI010000143.1 GCA_017621295.1 Clostridia bacterium
ATTAATATAATAAAATAATTGTAAAAGAAATAGTCATGTGTTATTATATATAATATAATGTCAAATAAAGGGGAATTTAGGTGTATGAGTAAAAATCAAATTTTAGAAAGACAAGAAAAGAATAATATGGAAATAGAAGAATCTTCAGGTCATATAGAAAGTAATAATAAAGTAAAGAATAAACAAGGCAAAAATAAAGTTTTTATAATAACAGTTGTTATGAGTATTATAATAATAACGTTGTTAGTATTATCTTGTGTTTTTGCAATAATAAATAAAAATAGTAATACCATAATAAATGGAATAAAAATAAATGGAATAGAAGTATCAAAAATGACTAAAGATAATGCTAAGCAGAAAATAAATGAAGAGATTACAAAGTTGTTAGAAGAGCAAGTAATACTAAAATATCAAGATTACGAAATTGGTATAGATACAAAACAAATAAATGCAGAATTCAATGTTGACGAGATAGTTGATAAAGCATATCAAGTAGGAAGAAGTAATAATATATTTAGTAATAATTATGATATATTAAAATATAAATTTGAAGAAGCTAATATGAAACTTACATTAAAGATAAATGAAGAATCATGGAACAAGCTAATAGAAAATTTAAATGGAAATTTACCAGGTGGAATAGAACAATCTAGTTATTATATAGATAATAATAAATTAATTATTACAAAAGGTAAGGAAGGTGTAGTATCTAATAGTGAGAAATTAAAAGAGTTGGTTTTAAGTAAAATAGAATCATTTGGAAAGGAAAGTCACTATATAGAAATACCAGTAGAAATAAAATCGCCAAGTGCCATTAATATAGAGGCGATATATAATGAGGTACATAAAGACTCCACAGATGCATATATAAGTAAAGAACCTTTTGAAATACATCCTCATGTAAATGGTATTGATTTTGGTGTGAGTGTAGACGAAGCAAAAAGGAAATTAGAAGAAAGTGAAAATGAATGTGTAATTCCTTTAAAAGTAATAAAGCCATCTAAAACTACAGATATGCTGGGAGAAGAAGCTTTTCCAGATAGATTAGCTACATACTCAACAAAATATGATAGTAGTAACTATAATAGAACAACAAATTTAAGATTATCAGCATCAAAAATAAATGGTGTAGTATTAATGCCAGGAGAAGAATTTTCATATAATAGAACATTAGGGCAAAGAACTGCAGCAGCAGGATATAAACCAGCAGCTTCATATGTAGGTGGCAAAGTTGTAAATGAATATGGTGGAGGAATTTGTCAAACTTCTTCTACATTATATAATACAGTATTACTTGCTAATTTAGAAGTTACAAGTAGAAGTAATCACTGTTATGTTTCTTCATATGTACCAATAAGTAGAGATGCAACAGTATCATGGGGAACTCTTGATTTTAAATTTAAAAACAATAGAAAATATCCTATAAAAATTAGAGCTTATGCTAGCAATGGTGTAGTGAAAGTTGATATTTTAGGTGTAAAACAGGATGACGATTATGAAGTTGCAATAGAATCTAAAGTAACATCTTCAATTAAATATTCTACACAATATGAAGAAGATAGTAATTTAGAGGAAGGAAAAGAGAAAGTTACTCAAAATGGTTCAAATGGAAGCATTGGAGAAGCATATAAAGTATTAAAGAAAAATGGAAAAGTAGTTTCTAGAACTTTAATTTCTAGAGATAGGTATAGTGCAAAGCCACAAATAATAGTAAAAGGAACTAAAAAAGTAAATAATAGTAATAACATCAATAATAGTGATAGCAATAATAACAACGGTAATAGTAATAATAGCACTTCAGTAACAATAGAAAATGTTGATATGACTACAGTTAAAAATCAGATAAATAATGATTTAGCACATAATAAAAATAATATAGTTGATAATGGTAATTCAAATAAGAATGAAATGTAAGAAAATAGCTTTTATAGGTGTATGTAGCCTTATTTTAAAATAATAATATTTTGAAATAAGGCTATATAATATTTTTTTAAAATCTTCTAAAGATAAAATTTTTATTAATAGTAATTTGCTATAAACATACTATTTTTATGAATTTAGATGCTCAATTTTAAAACAACCATTATTTAGTTTTTGTAGTAGTAACTTATAAAGTAATTTATAATATATTTTATAAAAAATATTTGACTTCTAATAAATGTTATTATAATATATAATAACATATTAACCTATTTTATATGTATCAATGTGAAAGGAGCATATTTATGAATGATGATTTTATAAAGGCAAAAGAAATTGTAAAAAAATATAATCAAGAGCATATTTTAAATTTCTATGATAAATTGTCAAAGGAAAAACAAGAGAAGTTAATTAATCAAATTTTACATATTGATTTTGAACAAATAAGTAAACTATATGAAAATACTAAACACGAAATTAGATTTGGAGATGCAAAAATAGAACCAATAGAATATTTTGAAAAAGATAAAATGAAAAAAGATGAATTTGAAAAATTTGATAATATAGGATCAGAAGCAATAAAACAAGGTAAATTGGCAGTAGTTACAATGGCTGGAGGACAAGGAACAAGGCTTGGACATAAAGGACCAAAGGGAACATATGATTTAGGATTAGAATCACATAAATCCATTTTTGAAATTTTATGTGATACTTTAAAAAAGGCTAAAGAAGATTATGGGATTTATGTACAATGGTATATTATGACTAGTGAGGAAAATAATAAACAAACTGAAGAGTTTTTTGAAAATAATAATTACTTTGGATATGATAAAAATAAAGTAATGTTTTTTAAACAGGGACAATTACCTATGTGTAATACTGAAGGAAAATTAATTATTGATGAAAATGGACTTATTAAAGAAGCTGCAGATGGACATGGAGGAGTTTTTGAATCTATGAGAAAAGATGCAGTTATAGAAGATATGCAACAAAAAGGTATCGAATGGGCATTTATTGGTGGAGTTGATAATGTTTTAGTAAAAATGGTAGATTCAGTACTAGTAGGAATGTCTATTGCAAATAATGTTCCAGCAGCAGGTAAAAGTGTTGTTAAAGCAGGATCAAAGGAAAGAGTTGGAGTTTTTTGTAAAAGAAATGGAAAACCAAGTGTAATTGAATATACAGAAATAACTGATGAAATGGCAGAGGCAGTAAATGAAAATGGTGAATTAATATATGGTGAATCACATATATTATGTAATTTGTTTAGTGTAAAAGCAATAGATAGTATTAGTAATAATAAATTACCATATCATAGTGCTTTTAAAAAAGCTAAATATATTAATGAAAAAGGTGAACTTATAGTTCCAGAAAAACCAAATGCATATAAATTTGAAGCATTTTTATTTGACGCTTTTGAATCTTTAAATGATATCGCGATTTTAAGAGTTAAAAGAGAAGAAGAGTTTGCACCTGTAAAGAATGCAGAAGGTGTAGATAGTCCAGAAACAGCAAGAGAGTTATATAAGAATTTTCATAAAATTAAATAGTTATATATAATGTGCTTCTTATTTATAAAATTTATAGATAAGGAGCATTTTGCTATTTTGGTTATTGATGTGTGCTTTTTAAATAGTATAATTAATGAAAAGGTTCTGTATAAATAATATTGTTAGAGAACTTAGAAAAGGGAGGAAGTAAAATGGAATATTTAAAAAAATATGAACAATGGTGTAATGATGAAATATTTGATAATGAAACTAAAAATGAATTATTAAACATTAAAGAGAACGATAACGAGATAAAGGATAGATTTTATAAAAATTTAGAGTTTGGAACAGCAGGTTTAAGGGGAATTATTGGTGCTGGTACAAATCGTATGAATAAATATACAGTAACTAAAGCAACTCAAGGACTTGCAAATTATATTTTAAAACAAGGAGGTCAAGATAAGGGGGTAGCTATAGCTTTTGATTCTAGAAGAATGTCACCAGAGTTTAGCGAGCAAGCAGCATTATGTTTAAATGCTAATGGAATAAAAACATATATATTCGAATCTTTAAGACCAACTCCAGAATTATCATTTTCGGTTAGAAAATTAGGGTGTATTGCAGGAATAGTAATAACTGCAAGCCATAATCCACCTGAATATAATGGATATAAAGTTTATTGGGAAGATGGAGCTCAAATAGTTAGTCCTAAAGATAAAGAAATTATAACAGAAGTAAATAATGTTACAGACTATAAGGAAATAAAAACAATATCAAAAGAAGAAGCAGTAGAAAAGGGCTTATATAATGTAATTGGAGAAGAGATAGATAATGAATATATTGAGGAACTAAAGAAATTAGTACTAAATAAAGATATAATTTCTAAAGTTCAAAAAGATTTAAAAATAGTTTATACACCACTACATGGAACAGGAAATTTACCAGTAAAGAGAATTCTTAAAGAACTAGGATTTGAAAATGTGTATGTTGTTCCAGAACAAGAATTGCCAGATGGCGATTTTCCTACAGTAAGTTATCCTAATCCAGAAGATGCTAAGGCTTTTGAACTTGCATTGAAACTTGCAAAAAATATAGATGCAGATATTGTTCTTGCAACAGATCCAGATGCAGATAGATTAGGTGTATATGCCAAAGATTCTAAAACAGGAGAATATAAATCTTTTACTGGAAACATGTCAGGATTATTAATAGCAGAATATGAATTATCTCAGAAGAAAGAAAAAGGTATTTTGCCAAATAATGGAGTTCTTATAAAAACAATTGTATCTTCTAATATGGCAGATGCTATTGCAAAGGAATATGATATACATTTAATAGAAGTATTAACAGGATTTAAATATATTGGTGAGCAAATTAAGTTATTTAAGCAAAATCATAATTTTGAATATTTATTTGGATTTGAAGAGAGTTATGGTTGTTTAATTGGTACACATGCAAGAGATAAAGATGGGATTGTTGCTGTAATGGCTCTTTGTGAAGCAGCAGCATATTATAAATCAAAGGGAATTACTCTATGGGATGAAATGATTAATATATATGAGAAGTATGGATATTATAAAGAAGGATTAGTATCTATAACAATGAAGGGAATAGAGGGAGCAGAAAAAATTAAATCTATGTTAGAAGATTTTAGAAAAAATCCTTTAAAAGAAATATCAAATTATAAAGTAGAGGCTATGAGAGATTATAATACAGGAAAAATATTTAATTACATAGATGGAAAAGAGTATAGTACAAACTTGCCAAAGTCAAATGTATTATATTATGATTTGGAAGATTCAGCATGGTGTTGTGTTAGACCATCTGGAACAGAACCTAAAATAAAGTTCTATATTGGTGTTAAGGGAAATACAGAAGAAGATGCAGAAACTAAGTTACAAGCACTAAAAGAAGAGATTAATAAATTAGCAAATAAATAAAAGTATCAAAATAATAAAATATCCATATAATACAATTAGGTGATTATATGGGTATTTTTAAAGAAGGGGACATAGGTCCTAATGTTGAACTAATTCAAAGTACACTAAAGAAGTTAGGTTTTTACAATGGAGAAATTGATGGTGTTTTTGGAATAAAAACTAAAGAAGCTGTTATTAGATTTCAAAGAGAATTTGGATTAACAGTAGATGGTATAGTTGGAACTAATACATGGAATAGATTATTACCATATATAAATGGATATAGTTACTATGTAATAAATCAAGGTGACACATTGTATAGTATAGCAAGAAGGTTTAATGCAAACGTAAATTATATTCTTACTGCGAATCCTAATATTAATGTAAATAATTTAATAATAGGTGAAATGATAATTGTACCATTTAATACTATTGTTAAAACAGATATAAGTTATACATACAAAATACTAGAACTTAATATTTCTGCTTTAAGAACTGTATATCCTTTTTTAGAATTTGGAAGTATAGGAAGGAGTATTCTTGGAAGAGATATCCCTTATATAAGAATAGGAAGAGGGACAAAACAAGTATTGTATAATGCATCTATTCATGCAAATGAATGGATAACATCTGTATTAGTAATGAAATTTGTAGAAAACTTTAGTAGAGCATATGTAATGGATAGAGATATATTTGGATATAGGGCAAGGGACTTATTTGAGGAATGTTCTTTATATATAGTTCCAATGATGAACCCTGATGGAGTGGATATTGTAACAGGATATATTAGACAGGGAAGTAGTGTTTATGATGACGTAAAGAGAATTGCTGATAGATATCCTAATATTGCTTTTCCTAGTGGATGGAAAGCAAATATTAAAGGTGTGGATTTAAAAAGTTACCAACCGGTTTGCAAAGTCTTGTAACACTTTGATTACACGACTTTGCGTTTTTGATTGTTCTCATTTATTAGTTCTTCAATTTTGATAAATTCATCTAAGTTTTCATTAATAGAATTTAGTTTTGAAAAGTTAAAATAGATATACACATTTTTGTCTTTATCAATCTCAATTTTATTGATTAATCTGTATAAATACATTTTATCTATTTGCTCTAATTTCAAAAATTTTTCTATTAATTCATCTAATTCTTTTTCTTCTTTTGTTTTATTTTTAGTATTTATTTTTTCTTCTGTTCCAATTAATTTTTGTTCTAATTCTTCCTTTTGTTTCATTAGACTTGTTCTGTCAAATATAAATTTTTGTGATACCCTAATGTAATCTTCTTCAAGAATTATGCCTTGTAATTTATCCATATACATCTTGTCTAAGTTGTTATTTATATCCAATATTGCTTTATTAATTTGTTCCAATTTCTTCTTGTATCCATCTCGAATATCAAGTGTTTTGTTTTGATATTTTTCATAAATAGAATAGAAAATTTCTTTATCGGCGTATATCCTACATATCTTTTTTACAACATAAATTATATGCTTTTCAAACTTTTCATAATTGATACTTAATGGATAGCAACTTCTTTTTTTATAATCTGCACATATTATATATGGATGTGATTGTGCATTTCTTCTTGAATTTTTCTTAAGCACGATCTGCAGTTTTCTTTTGCAATGATAGCAGTAAAGTAATCCTCTTAATAGGTAGTCATATTTTAGTTTTGTATTTGTTCCTCTTTTTTCTATAATACATTGTACTTTTTCAAATGTTTCTTTATCTATAATAGGCTCATGTATATTGTTTACTCTTATTTGATTTTCCTTTTCAACAGTTCTTATTTTATGTACTTTATAAGATACAACCGATTTCTTATTCTGGACTGCATTTCCGATATATACCTCATTCTTTAACATATTGCATAGAGTAACTTCATTCCAGTCATAGTTTGTTTTATTCTCATCTTGAACTACTCCAATTTTTCTATAACCTGTTGGAGATAAATATTTATTGGTGTTTAAGTAATTTACTATTTCTACACTTCCATGTCCATTCGCATACATATCAAATATCTTTTCTACAATATCTTTTACTTGTTCATCAATAATTAGCTTATTTTTAATGCTAGGATGTCTTTTATATCCGATATGCTGGAGTGCTACACAAATACTCTCCATTCTTTTGTTTTTCCTTATAGACACTTCTAATTTTCTTCGATATATCCTTAGCATAGTAGTCATTCATAATTGCTTTAAACGGCGTTATATCGTTATTCGTGCTATCAATATAGGTATCTATTCCATCTGTTATTGCAACATACCTTATATTGTTCTGTGGAAAGTAATTTTCTATGTAATGACCTGTTTTAATATAGTCCCTTCCAAGTCTTGATAAGTCTTTAGTTATTACCATATTAATAGTTTTATTTTCAATGTCTTGTAGCATTTCATTAAATCCAGGTCTATCAAATGTAGTTCCAGATATACCATCATCAACATATTCTTTAACTTGCGTTAAATTATTCTCCTTTACATATCTTTGCAAAATATTTCTTTGATTACCGATACTTTCGCTTTCTTGTTTGTCGCCATCTTCTCTAGATAGTCTTATATATATTCCGTACTTTGAAGTTTTGACTATTTAAGTTTAGCATTTAACCTCCTATCCGTAATCATCTACACCTATACTATAACGTGCTCAAAATAATTTTGCAAATACTTTATAATAATTACTTTGTTTTTAACTTTAAATTTTCAATATAATCTTTAAATATTAATCCTATTGTTTATTTTACTTCTTGTTTTTCTTCTGTAAAAATACAATATGTATTAAATTCTAGTTTATCTATTTTTGTTTCTTTTTTATCTTTATTCACATTTACATCAGCTCCTTTATACTTTTCATTAAATCCTTTTAATACAGAATATTAAAGAAAATGGCTTGTTATGACACTTGATTTCAAGTGTATTTGTCAATGTACTGTTTAGTATTTCTATATATAAGCCCAGTTTTTATACCAAAAGCGAAGCTATTTTTGAAAAATTTTTACTTTTACAAGCAAAAAAGACCTAATATATGTTTTTTCACATATTAGATCTTTTTGATGTTATTAATTTATGTAATGCTTATTATTGATTTATATTAAGTTTTTTTCGTATATAAATGCTTTCTCAATTGATATATTCCCTAATTTACCATATTCTTGATTTTTAACTATAGTTTCATAAATTTTTTTACATCCACAATTTTCATAAAATTTAAAATTGCATGATTCATCTGTTAATATTTGCAAATTTTTCATATTGTCTTTTTTTGCTAGGTTAAATACTTCAAGTAATAATTTTTTTCCAATGCTTTTTCCTCTATAATTTTTATCAACTAGCAATATAGAAACTTCTCCATCAAAATAATTTTCTAATTCTTTTGGCAGATAATCATAATTGTTTTCATATTGTTTTAATGCATTCAAATCTTTAATATTTTTACTTTTGTATAATTTATTTTTAACAATCGTGTAAAATCTCTTTTTAAATAAATGTTTTTTAGAATTGTTCCTTGAATATCCACAAAATCCAACTAATTTTCTTCCGTCTTTGTAACTAACAATTTTTTCGCTTTCTTCTAAGATTGTAAATAAATATATCCAAGCACAAATATTACCTGTTGCACCACATTCCTTTTTACCTAAATTCCATTCATTTGCTAAAAGTTTTACTGCTTGTTTCATTTCTGAATAATACATTATATTCCTCCGATATTGCTATATTTTTTTCCTATATTAGCATAAAAATAAATTTTTATCAATTATATTACAATTTTTTACTTTGCATATCAAAAAAACTATATGCTTTTATACATATAGTTTCATTTTCATATTTTTGCAACTTTTTGCTTTCACTTTTTTATAATTAGATTATCTATGTGGTATGTTTTTCTACCACATTATTACTTAACTTTTTGCTAACAACGTTTATACATAGTTTTTCTAACACAATTTGTATTTTGTAGCCCTATTTTATACTCATTTTTTTAGTTTGTCAAGACCTATTTGAAACTTTTTAGCAATCCAGGAGTGAATTGTATTCTTTACATTTGCCTATGTATCTTTTTTAAAACCTTTTTAACTTGGTCAATAGAAAATTTATATTTATCATTTAAAACATATTTATCTTGCATTTTTTCGAATTCTTTTATTAATGAATCATCAAAATCTAGTTTAAAATAATTAAAGTCTTTTATTTCTGTTTTTTCATCAATGCCACCAATTCGTACTTTTTCTTCTTGCCTTTTGTAATATATCAATTTATTTAATTCATCCTTATCATTTAATAACTTCTGAATTTTATCGTTGTTAAATAATACTGATATATCATATAAATGCTTTGCTGTATCCATATACATATTTCTTATATAATAAAACTCTGCTGCAAATATTTTATCTATAAACATTCTCTCTAATTTTATTATTTCAATTTCTATTTTTGTAATATCAAATTGCTCTTCTAAAATTTTCTTTTCTTTATCATTTGCAAGTTTATGTATTAAAGGCTCTATATAGTATTTTTCGGTTGGTTCGCTTACAGTAAAAGAAGTCGATTCTACTTGTATTTTTCCTGCTCTTTGCAAAGGTATTTCACTATCTTCATATATTGATGTATATTGGTAAACTCCAGTAACACTACCTTTATTGTCTATACATTCATCTTTTATTAGTTTCAAGCCTTCTATTTCATAACCTAAAGCAGATTCTTTTAATCTTTTCTTGTTTCTTGTGTTAGATTCTTCTAGTAAAACTTTTACAGTTAGATCAATATCTTCTGAAAAACGATTCATTGTATCTAAAATTTTATATACTGCTGTACCACCTTTAAAATAGGCTTTTAAATAATCTTGTCTTTTAGATAATTCTTTAAGAATTAAACATACATAATAGTCTTTCTCTATTATGTCCTTATCTATATTTTCTCTCTCTTTAATAATTTCTATAAAATTTTCAAATTCGAATTTATTTAAATGTAGTAACATTATATCTCCTATCTTGCTAGTACAAATAATTTATCTAATACTTTTCTATTATTTGTTTCTCTAGCATATTTTATAATTTTTTCAAAATCTAATTTGCATTCTTCTATAATTCTATATAAAATTTCATCTGCATTTGGAGCTTCAATATGAATATTGTCTTTGTTATCTAAGATATCTATAAACTGCAAATATCTATAATTTTCATTTGTTATTTCTATTTTTGGTTTTGTTATATAAGTTCTTAATCTTTCATCATATTGTTTATGATATTTACATTCATTTGTTACTATATCTGTTACATTTGGAACTAATGTTGTTAGCCCTAATTTATTAAATAATTTTGCACCTACTATATAACCTTTTATATTTCCATCTTTATCTTCCAAATATTTTAATTTTCTTAATTTATTTGTATTTAATGGAACTTCGCCGAACATACTAATAATCGGTTTATAATATACTCCTTTATATTCTGCTTTTATAATACCTTCATTTTTTAGTCTATTTAAAATAACATTTATATTTTTTAATACACTTTCTTGTTTGTTATCTTTTTCGCATTGTTGTATAACATATTTTTTTATGTCTTCAATAAATATTGGCTCATCTTTTGGATATTGTTCTATATATTCTAAAACTAATTTACAAATATTCATGAGTTTTACCTCCTTTGTTATTATTTTGTAATATTTATTATATATTATATAATTTATAATAACATTATATTCGCTTTTTTAGAATTTGTCAATATTTTGCTATTTGTTTACACACTCTAGGATTAAATTTATTGCATCTGAAAATCCGTATTTTATAAAACTTTTCATTTTCATAAGAACCAGCAATATTTATTCTGTCTATATAACTATCTAAACTATCTCTGACTTTTTCTAGTTTATTTGTATCACTAGATAATTCTTCGATTATATTAAATAATTTTTCATAAGTATCATTATCCTTTGTTAAATTTTCAATTTGCTTTTTGTCCTTTTCTGTTAATACATATAAATTTGCTTCTCTACTTTCAAACAGATTATTCAAAACTCCTTTTTCAATTTTGCACATATTTACTACCTCCAAATATAAAATTTACTGATAGTATAACGTGCTCAATTTAATTTGTCAGCCCTTTTATTTAATTTTCTGTGATTAACCTGTTGCCATACATTCAGGTCTAATTTTTTATCAATTAGCTTTATCATCTCTTTTTGATTCTTTAAAATCTCAAGCATTTTAAATTTTAGTTCTTCCCTTTCATATTTATCAATTTGCGTCGCAAATATTGCAATATGTTTTATACTTTTGTACATTTCTTTTAATATCTGTGTATTATCTGAATATGCTTTTAAGATTTCATTTTTTCCTATTAAGTCAACATTAGTTACCTTTTCATAAATTGCAGAATCTCTTATATATTTAGATAATCGTTTATATCCATAATATTCTGCCTTTGCTTTTATTAAAATCTTTTCTTCTTCTGATACTCTTGCTTTTATCATTTCTCTTCTATTATCTGGATTTAATTCCATAATCACTCACTCCTTTATCTTTTTATTCATATTTAATTTCTACACTATAAAAATATCAATATTAGCAAAGCTACATTTGATATTTTATAGCAAAGAATTTTGCTCCGAATATTGTGGCATTTTTTAATGCCCAATATTCGCCGGCTTGGTCCTGTGGACCACAAATTGCCGTTTAGGAGAAAATCTCCTAATACCTTTTTAGCCCGCTGGGAGAAAAACATTGATTCAAAATTTTATATTTTTTCATAAAATTCACTTGTCCTTTCTTTATAAATTTGCATATAAACTGTTTAAAAATTCTTCTGAATATTTTCTTTGATCTGTATAATTTGAATAACTCTTTTTATTAATTTTAATATTATCTCTTATATTATTATCTTCCACTTTTTGATAGATAGCCTGTCCATTTTTTGATTGATACTGGTATCCATTATTTAATGGATATGGTACATCATTTATATAAATTTTTCTTTGAATAATTTGTTTATTTTCATTTCTAATTAGTTCGACAATAATGAAATTTCTATCTTTTAAATCTGAAATCCAACTTGAAATTGTTTTAGGATTTACACCTAACTTTTCAGCTAGATATTTATTTGTTGCGAAACAATATCCTTCTTTACAAGCAAGTGATGTTATAATTGCATATAACAATTTTTCATTTGCTTTTAGTTCTTTATTGTATAAAATTGTTGTTGGAATTACTGAATAGTACCCAACATTATCTTGATTTTCTTTCATTTTAATCACTCCAATTCCAACAGTAAAAATCCAATAAAAAAAACAGAATACTTCAATCGATTTGAAATACTCTGTAATATAGATGATTACTGCATTTTATTAAATTTTTATAGTGGTTGGTATATTTTTAATACCACAGGTGTGGATTTAAATTTACAATTTCCAGCAAGGTGGGAAGAAGCAAGAGAAATAAAATATTCAGAAGGTTTTACAACTCCTGCCCCACGTGATTATGTAGGATTAGCACCACTTACACAACCAGAGCCTATAGCTTTATATAATTTTACTAATGTCAATAATTTTAGACTTACAATTTCATATCATACACAAGGAAAAGAAATATATTGGAGATTTTTAGATTTTTTACCAGAAGATTCATTAGAAATAGCAAGAGAGTTTTCTAAAGTTTCTGGTTATACCTTAAGCGAAACTCCATATCGTTCGTCATTTGCAGGCTATAGAGATTGGTTTATACAAGACTTTAATAGACCAGGTTTTACTATAGAAGCAGGAGAAGGAGTAAGTCCACTTCCAATTTCTCAGTTTGATACAATATATGCAGATAATGAAGGAATATTGGTTTTAGGAATGGTTCTTTGAAAGATTAGAAAGAGATTAGAAAGAGATTATAACGTTATTGTGATTATTATTTAATTAGTTTCACTATATTATAGGAAAGAGAAAAGATGAGATTTTTACAATTTAATTATTAAAATTTGTAAAAAAGCCTCATCTTTTTACAATGATTATAATATTGTATTCATTAAAATAATAAGGGAATAATAAAAGTATGGTAAAATTATATTATGAGTGATATAATGAGCGTAACAAAATTAGAAAGGAGTTTTTTATATGCAAGAAACAAAAAGTGAGGGAAAGATATTACAAGAAAAATTATTTAATGAAAAAGAAAATGGATGGAAAGGTATAACAGAAAATAGAAAAGAAGATATATTTGCATATTGCGATAAATATATAAGCTTTTTAAATAAGGGGAAAACTGAAAGAGAAATTGTAATAGAAGCAAAAAAGATTGCAGATGAACATGGATTTAAAGATATAAGCGAATATGAAACATTAAAACCAGGAGATAAGGTTTATTATATTAATCGTGGTAAAAGTATGTACCTTGCAGTAATTGGTGAAGATAATATAGAAAACGGAATGAATATTATAGGTGCACATGGTGATTCTCCAAGATTAGATTTAAAACCAAATCCTATATATGAAGATACTGGTTTTGCGTACTTTAAAACACATTATTATGGAGGAATTAAAAAATATCAATGGACTACTATTCCACTTGCAATTCATGGAGTTATTGTAAAGGCAAATGGAGAGAAAATTAATATATGTATTGGAGAAGATGAGGAAGACCCTATTTTCACAATTACAGATTTATTACCACATCTTGCACAAGAGCAAATGGAAAAGAAACTAAAAGAAGGAATTAAAGGGGAAGATTTAAACCTTTTAATAGGAAGTATTCCTTATAATTCAGAAGATGTTACTGAAAAAGTAAAATTAAATATTTTAAATATCTTAAACGAAAAATATGGAATAACAGAAGTTGACTTTTTGAGTTCAGAAATAGAATTAGTTCCAGCTTTTAAAGCAAGAAGTATGGGATTTGATAAGGGACTAGTTGCTGCATATGGTCAAGATGATAAGATATGTGTTTATACATCTTTAACAGCATTAATGGAAATAGAAAAAACAAATAAGACAGCAGTTTGTATAATATCAGACAAAGAAGAAATAGGAAGTATGGGAAATACAGGAATGGAATCACATGTGTTTGATACATTTATTTCAGATATATTAAATAAATTAAACTGCAATAGACCAAATTTATTAGAAAAAGTATTTTGCAATTCTAAGATGTTATCTGCAGATGTTGATGCGGGACTAGACCCAATATATGCATCTGTATCTGAAAAAAATAATGCATCTTATTTAGGAAGAGGAATAGGAATTAGTAAATACACAGGTTCAAGAGGAAAATCTGGTGGATCTGATGCTAATGCAGAATTTGTAGCATATGTTAGAAATGTATTTGAAAAAAATGATGTTAGATACCAAATAGCAGAACTTGGCAGAGTAGATGTTGGAGGTGGAGGAACCATTGCATATATTTTAGCCAATAAAGGTATTGATGTAATTGATTGTGGTGTTCCAGTTTTATCTATGCATGCACCATATGAGGTAACAAGTAAATTTGATGTATATGAAGCTTTTAGAGGATATAAGGCTTTTTGGAATGAATAAAAGATTGTAAAATTTAAGATTACTTCTAATTTAGTAAAAACAGGTAAAAATGTGATTATTAAATTAGAAGTAATTTTTGTTTTTATATAAAAATTATTAGTGTAACAATACAAAATGAGAGCTATGTCTCTCCTATAGAAGTGACATGGCTGAGGTTTCTATGATAAAAATCATAATATTCTCTTTATAAGTTCTTCAGTAGATTTATTACTTAAGAGAATTGGTGGAACATCGAAAACTGTTTTTGCACCAACTACGAGTTTATTGTGCATATAAAATGCAGCTCGTGCATAAGCAACTAAAATATTACCTGTGAACTCGGGATTTGATTCCAATTTCAAAGAGTATTCAATAATTTGATTATTATTGCATGTGTTACCACTACGGATTACAAATCCACCATGTGGCATTGCCGAATGCTTTTCATCAAGTTCAGATTGACTCACAAAATGTATGATTGTGTCATAATCTGCAAAGTAATTTGGCATTTCCTTGATTTCTTTTGTGATTTTTTCAAGGTTTGCACCTTCTTCTGCAACTACATAACACTCTCTTAAGTGTTTTTCTCTTGCTGTCAGTTCAGGATTCTCACCTGCACGAACTCGATTCATAGAACTTTCAAGTGGAATTGTATATTGCTTGGCATCCTTCACGCCATCGATTCTTCGAATAGCATCTGAATGACCTTGGCTAACTCCTTTTCCCCAGAAAGTGTATGTTTTTCCTGTTGGAAGAATTGCCTCTGAATAAGCTCTGGCAATTGAGAACATACCAGGGTCCCAGCCAACTGAAATGATAGATACATTTCCTGCAGAGGAAGAAGCATCATTCATTTTTGCAAAGTATTCTGGAATTTTTGCGTGTGTGTCAAAACTGTCAACAGTATTAAACATACGTGCAATTTTTGGCCCTTGTTCTGGTAAATCTGTAGCAGAGCCACCACAAAGGATTACTACATCGATTTTGTCAGAATACTTTTCAATCTCATCGATAGATATTACATCTACACCTGATACAGGTTGAATTTCTTCTGGATTTCGCCTTGTGAAAATAGCAGTTAATTTCAAGTCCTTATTATCAAGATTCGAAAGAGCTTTTTCTACGCCTTTGCCCAAGTTTCCATAACCACAAATTGCCACTTTAATCATAGTGTTTACCTCGTCTTTCCGCTTAGTTAAGCTTTTTTTTATAACATTTGTTGTTATGTGCGAAATTATATAACATTTTACTAATTTTAACAAGTACTTATATAACATTTAATTTGCGTATTTACTAGTATTATTAGATGAAAGTGTTATTATCTATATATTTAGTATTTCAATAAGAATCGAGTTTTATGTTTATAAAATAATTAGTTTAGGAATAGGCAATTTGTAGAGAAT
>JAGATI010000144.1 GCA_017621295.1 Clostridia bacterium
TATACTATTCATGAGAAATACCTCCAATAAAAAGTTTTTGTGGTTAAAAACATTTTATCATATTTTTGGTATTTCTCATTTTTTATTTTTTCACTTACTGTGACATATCTATTGTAAACCTATAAATTTAAAATAAATTTATTTTTTGTTTTGTACTGTTACCAGTCAACCAGAAAATGGCATGGCAATTTAAAGCTATATAATAATTTTTTGACAGATTTTAAATAAATTTAATTTTATATTTTTCCTTACAATTAGCCTTTACTTTAAGTAATTACATTTAACTTTTAACTTTACATTCTTTATTTTACTCTTTTACATATATTATTATTTACATTTATTAATATTTTATAATAAAATATTAAAAAGTATACTAAATTTTTATTAATATACTTTTTAATATTTATTATTTTTGTAAAGCTTCATTTAAAGCTATAGTTTCTTCTTCAGATAGCCTATATTCAGATTTTCCATTCTCAATAGATTTAGCATATATATTAGAAGTTTCTCTTGAATATATTCCATTTAAAATAATTCCTGTATTACTTTTATTTAATAAAGCTAATGCGAAACTAAGCTCGCTTCCTGTATCTTTAAATGCATTATATCTAACAAACCCAATTTTTTGCATACAATTATCTGTTTTCTTTTCTAGTTCTTCTATATATTTTTTTATTTCTTTATTAATTAATTCTATATCTTCTATCTTTTTATTGTTCTCATTTAATATTTCTAAAATATCTCTTCCATTTCCTAATTTTTTTATTATTAGTTCATTATTCATTTTATATTTTTTTAATTTTATATAACTATTAAAGTATAATATAAAAATTATTATATTTATAAACAATAAAATAATTGTAATAAAATTATTATTTAAAAAATTATTAATAATATCCATAAAAATCCTTTCTCTTATGTGAATTAAACTTATTTAATTAAATCTAATATTCTCTCTAAATCTTCGTTTGAAGCATATTCAATAATAATTTTTCCTTTTCTTTTTCCTGCATTTAATTTTACTGGTGATCCGAAAAATCCGCTAAATGATTCTTCTATATCTTTAAAAATCGCCTCATATTTTTGGTCTTTTTTCTTTAACTGTTTCGTATTTTTTACTTTTCTCTCTATATCCCTTACGCTATCACCTGTTTTAATAATTTGCAATGCCATTTCATACTGTTTTTCTCCATCTACTATAGACATTAAAGATCTACAATGTCCCTCTGTTAGTTTACCCTCTAATGCTAAATCTATAACTCTTTCATCTAAATTTAAAATTCTAACAGTATTTGCAACAGCACTTCTACTAATACCTATAGCCTCAGATAATTGCATTTGAGTCATACCATATTCATCCATTAATTGTTTAAATCCTTTAGCTTTCTCTATTGGATTTAAATCTTGTCTTTGGATATTTTCTATTAAAGCAATCTCCTTATTTTTTCTTTCATCTTCTTCTCTAATAATGCATGGAACTTCAACTAATCCAGCCTTTTTTGAAGCTCTCCATCTTCTTTCTCCTGCAATTATTTGATAATAGTCTTCTTTTTTTGTAACAACAATTGGTTGAATTAATCCATATCTCTTAATAGATTCTGCTAATTCACTAATACTTTCTTCATCAAAAATTTTTCTTGGTTGTTCCCTGTTAGGCTCTATATTTATTAATTTTATTTTTTGTATTGCTTCAATATCACTTTGTAATACATCTTCTTCTTTTTCATCTTTCTCAATTATAGGAGTATCTGCAAATAATGCATTTAAACCTTTTCCAAGACCTGTTTTTTTATTCATCTTAATCCTCCTTGCAATTTACATTATCTATGTTATTCTTTCATATGTTTAGCTTTCTGTTCAGTATCATTAATTTTCAAAAATTCTTTTGCTAACTTTTCATAACATTTAGCACCTTTAGATCTCTTATCATATAAAGTAATTGGCATGCCATAACTTGGTGCCTCACTTAATTTAATATTTCTTGGTATAACTACTTTATAAACTTTATCTTCAAAGTATCTTTTTACTTCCTTAACAACTTGATTAGATAAATTAGTTCTAGCGTCATACATTGTTAAAAGTGCACCTTCTATATACAAACTTTTGTTCAAATGTTTCTTTACTAAATTTATCGTATTAATTAATTGTCCTAATCCCTCTAGCGCATAGTATTCGCATTGTACTGGAATAAGTACACTATCAGAAGCTGTAAATGCATTTAATGTTACTAAACCTAATGATGGAGGACAGTCTATAATTATATAATCATATTTGTCTTTAATTTTATCCAATTTATCTTTTAATCTTTTTTCTCTTTCTTCCATATCTACTAATTCAACTTCTGCACCTGCAAGATTTATATTAGATGGACAAACATCTAAATTCTCTATTTCTGTTTTCTGAATTGTATTTTCAATCTCAACCTCATCTATTATTACATCATATACTGAAAATTTTACATTTTTGTCTATTCCTAGACCACTTGTCCCATTTCCTTGTGGATCCATATCAATCATTAAAATTTTTTTTCCTTTTTTTGCCAAAATAGCACTTAAACTCACTGAAGTAGTGGTTTTTCCTACTCCTCCCTTTTGATTTGCTACTGATATAATTTTTCCCAATTTCATTTTCCTCCATTACTAAATTTGATATAATAATGATATAAAAATAAATTAAATATGTCAATGAATTTTTATAACATTTTATTAATATTTTTATTATATTTTCACATGTCATATCTAAAAAATTTTTTCATCTTAAAAATCAATTAAAAAAATCTTGAAAACTTTTATATATGATTTTATACTAAAAATAATACAATATTTAAATATAGATGACTAGTAACTTTGATTATACTTATTTATAATTTATTTTATTTATATTTAGTAAAATAGTGTATTTATAAAGACTTTACTATATCTTAGGTATATCTACCTAAATCATAATCTTTCATAAATACACTATATTACAAAAATCAATATAAAATTAACAAAATAAGTATATCAAAAATTATATCTACTAATTTATAATGGTTCCTTCTTTGGAACTCCTGCCTTTCTAGGATATTTATTTGGTGTTTCTTTCACTTTATCAACAATAATTATATTTCTTTGTATTTCTGTATTTGGCAAAAATATTTTTTCTATATTATTAATTTTCCCCCCTAATTCATTTAATGCTTTATCTGAATTTTCTATTTCTTCGATATTTGAGCCTTTCATTGATATAGTTTTACCATTTACCTTATTAAATGGTAACATATATTCTAATAAAATATTAAAAGGAGCTACTGCTCTTGAAGTAACAATATCATATTTCTCTCTATGTATCTTTAATTTTGCAATATCCTCTGCTCTTCCATGTATTGCTATAACATTATCTAATTCTAATTGACGAATAATAATATTTAAAAAGTTAATTCTTTTATTTAATGAATCTAATAAAGTAATATTAATATTATTATTTAATATTGCAATAGGAATTCCTGGAAATCCTGCTCCTGTTCCAATATCTATCAAACTTTTAGCGTTTTTAATATACTTTTGTATAGTTAATGAATCAATAAAATGTTTTAAAATTATTTCATCTTCATCTTCAATTGCTGTCAAATTTATTTTCTTATTCCATTCTAATAATGTATTCATGTATATATAAAACTTTTCTATTTGATTTTCTGTTATCTTTATATTGATATTATCACTTAAGTTTTTCATTTTCATATAAAACTCTTCTTTTATCATATTTCCTCCTATTTATTCTGTTCTAAATATATTAATAAAACTGATATATCAGCCGGCGAAACTCCTGATATTCTTGAAGCTTGTCCAACTGAAGTTGGCTTTATTTTATCTAATTTTTGTCTAGCTTCTATTCTTAAACCTTTAATATTATTATAATTAATATCTTCTTTAAGTAGTTTCTTCTCAAGTTTTTTAAATTTTTCTACCTGGGCCTCTTGTAATTTTATATATCCTTCATATTTTATTTGTATTTCTACTTGTTTTTTCTCTACATCTGAAAGCTTTGGTCTATCATTATCAATTTCACTTAAATTCTCATATGTTAATTCTGTTCTTTTTAATAAATCAGACATTTTAACACCAGTTGTTATTTCAGATGAATTATATTTTTTTAATAATTTATTAACATTCTCAGTTGGTTTAACTGTTAAAAAACTTATTCTATTTATTTCATTATATATATTTTCTCTTTTCTTTAAAAACTTCTCATATCTCTCATTTGATATTAATCCAACATCATGTCCAATCTCAGTAAGCCTTAAATCTGCATTATCCTGTCTTAATAATAACCTATATTCTGCTCTAGAAGTCATCATTCTATATGGTTCATTAGTTCCTTTTGTTACAATATCATCAACCAAAACGCCTATATATGCTTGTGATCTATCTAAAATAATAGGTTCTTTATTCTTTAACTTCATAACAGCATTAATACCTGCTATAATACCTTGTGATGCTGCTTCTTCATATCCTGATGTACCATTTATTTGTCCTGCAAAGAACATTCCTTCTATATTTTTATGCTCTAGTGATAATTTTAATTCTGATGGTTCAATACAATCATATTCAATTGCATATGCAGGTCTTGTAAATTCTGCATTTTCTAAACCTGCCAAAGTCCTATACATTGCAATCTGTACGTCTTCTGGTAAAGAAGAACTCATTCCTTGTACATACATCTCATCAGTATCTACTCCCATTGGTTCAATAAAAACTTGATGTCTCTCTTTATCACTAAATCTAACAACCTTATCTTCTATAGAAGGACAATATCTTGGTCCTGTTCCTTCTATTTTACCTGCATATAATGGTGACCTATGTAAATTTTCTCTAATAATTTCATGTGTTTTCGAATTTGTATATGTTAAATAACATGGTAACTGTTTAATATTATTATCAATAGAATCTTCGAATGAAAAAGCTTCTATTTCTTTATCTCCATTTTGTATTTCCATTTTTGAAAAGTCAATACTATTCTTATTTATTCTAGCAGGTGTACCTGTTTTAAATCTTATCAGATTTATTCCTAGACTCTTTAATTTATCAGATAATTTTACAGAAGGAAACACACCATCTGGTCCACTCTCAAAAGAATTATCACCAATAAATATTTTCCCCTTTAAATAAGTACCCGTTGCTAATATTACAGCATCAACTTCATAAATTGCACCTATATTTGTTGTTACCGACTTTACTTTACCATTTACAACTTCGATATCAACAATCTCTGCTTGTTTTAAATATAGATTCTCTTGTTTTTCAAGAGTATGCTTCATTTCCATTTGATATTTTTTTCTATCAGCTTGCGCTCTTAATGAGTATACTGCTGGTCCCTTTGATTTGTTAAGCATTTTTAATTGAGTAAATGTTTTATCAATATTTTTCCCCATTTCTCCACCAAGAGCATCTATCTCTCTTACCAAATGCCCTTTGCTACTTCCTCCTATATGAGGATTACATGGCATATTAGCAACAGCCTCCAGACTTATAGAAAAAAGTAAAGTTTTCATTCCCATTCTCGAAGCAGCTAATGCTGCTTCACATCCAGCATGTCCTGCACCTATTACTGCTATATCAAATTTTCCTGCATTATATTTCATATTTTATTCCTCCTCTTGTTTTCTGTGAAACAGAAATTTTTGTTTTGTATATCATTTTGACAATTCGTTGTTTGTAATTCTTTATATTTGTGGTATTTCTTGTCATATTTTCGATATTTTTGTCGTTTCTTGTCTTACTGTTTTTAAATTAATTTTATTTTTTATTTATTTTATATAATCTCACTTTTATTTGATTTTACAATTATTTTTTTATAATTATTTTTTTAATTTACCTTTATTTAATTATATATTTTTTGCTTTCATTTTATTTTAATATTTTTAACTTTATTTATTTCTTATTAAAATCGATTTATTTTATTTTTCTATTTTATTTATATA
>JAGATI010000145.1 GCA_017621295.1 Clostridia bacterium
AAAAAGAAAAGCCACGAACAATTTCCAAAAATTTCGCTAAGAATTTCTAAAATTATTCCAGTCAAACATTATATCTCAAAAACATTTATATATATGGAACTTTGACTACTCTACAATGTTAAAACATTATCCTGTAACAATCAAATTAATAAATCTTTAAGTTAGAAAAATCTATTAATTTGTATTTAATTTTTCATAAATATAATAAATCCAGAATATATATATAATATATGTTTATAAAACATATAAATTGTATACAAAGGAGAGATATTTATGTGGCAAACATTAGGGATAACAGAGATTAAGAGAATGCTAAGGACAAGTACTAAAGGACGGACTTTCAAATGAAGAAGCACGGTAATAGATTAAAGGAATTTGGAGAAAACAAATTAGAAGATAAGAAAAAGGAAAGTATAATTATTAGGTTTTTTAAACAATTTAATGACTTTATGATAATTATTTTGATAGTAGCATCAATAATTTCAGCAATAGTTGCTAAATTAGAAGGAAATAATGATTATGTAGATTCTATAATAATTGTAGCAATTGTAGTATTTAATGCTATAATGGGGCTTATTCAAGAAGCTAAAGCAGAAAAGTCATTAGAAGCTCTTAAGAAAATGTCTGCACCAATAGCTAAAGTAAAAAGAGAAGAGAAAATTGTGCAAATTAAAGGGACAGAAGTTGTTCCAGGAGATATAGTAATTCTAGAGGCAGGAAATTTTGTACCAGCAGATTGTAGATTAATAAATTCATATAATTTAAAGGTAGAAGAATCTAGTTTAACAGGTGAAACTATGCCGGTATTAAAAGATTCTAATGTGATTTTAAAAGAAAATACATCACTTGGAGATATGATAAATATGGCATTTGCAACTACAGTAGTTGTTAATGGTCATGCAGAGGCAATTGTTACAGAAACTGGAATGAATAGTAAGGTCGGAAAAATAGCCAAAATGATAATTACAGATGAAGCACCACAAACTCCAATACAAAAGAAATTAGCTGGAGTAGGAAAAACACTGGGACTTGGATGTTTATTAATATGTGCTTTTATATTTATAATAGGTCTAATTAAGAAAATATCACCAGTGGAAATGTTTATGACATCAGTCGGACTTGCTGTTGCGGCAATTCCAGAGGGGTTGCCTGCTATTGTAACTATTATGTTATCAATAGGAGTTACAAAAATGGCTAAGAAAAATAGCATAATTAGAAAACTTCCAGCAGTAGAAACATTGGGAAGTAGTACAGTAATTTGTTCTGATAAAACAGGTACTTTAACACAAAATAAAATGCAAGTAGTTAGTATAAGAAATATAAATGGAAAAGTTACAAATCAAAATGAAAAAGAATTTATATTAGAGCTTGGTACGATGTGTACAGATGTAGATATAAATTATGATAAAGGAAAAGAAGAATTTATTGGTGAACCAACAGAACTTGCAATTGTATCTGCTGCAAATAGTATTGGCAAAAATAAAATAGATTTATATAAAGAATGTATACGTGTAAATGAAATACCATTTGATTCAGAAAGAAAGATGATGACTACAATACATAAAATAGGAAATAAGTATAGAATTATTACTAAAGGAGCTCCAGATGTTTTACTAAAAAGGTGTACAAAGTGTGTAAATGGAGATAAAATTTCTCCTTTAAATGTGACTTACATTTCAAAAATAGAAGAAGAAAATAACAAAATGGCAAATGATGCACTTAGAGTACTTGCTGTAAGTTATATAGATGTTGATGAATTACCTAAGACAATAGATTCTAATACAGTAGAGAATAATTTAATTTTAGTGCGGGTTAATAGGAATGATAGATCCTCCAAGAGAAGGTGTAAAAGAGGCTGTAGCTACTTGTAAAAAGGCTGGTATAAAAACTGTAATGATAACAGGAGACCATGTTGTAACAGCAACAGCAATTGCCAAGGATATTGGAATATTAAGAAAAAATGATTTAGCAATAACTGGGGAAGAATTAGATAAATTGCCAGAAGAAATATTAGATAGAGATATTATGAAATATTCAGTATTTGCAAGAGTTTCACCAGAACATAAGGTTAGAATAGTTAAATCATTTAGAAAATCTGGTGCTATTGTAGCAATGACAGGTGATGGTGTTAATGATGCACCAGCTCTAAAAAATGCAGATATGGGAATTGCTATGGGACTTCGGTGGTACAGATGTTGCAAAAAATGCATCAGATATGATATTGACAGATGACAACTTCTGTACAATTGTTGAGGCTGTAAAACAAGGAAGGAATATATTTGATAATATAAAAAAAGCTATTCATTTCTTAATAGCTACAAATGTTGGAGAAATAGTAACTATTTTTGTAGGGTTGCTTTTAGGATTAAAATCACCATTACTTGCAATTCAGTTATTGTGGATTAATTTAGTTACAGATTCACTTCCAGCAATAGCTATAGGCTTAGAACCACCAGAAAAAGATATAATGAATAAAAAACCAAGAGATGCAAAAAAAAGTTTATTTGCAGATGGGTTATGGGGAAAAATATTTGTAGAAGGAATTATGTTACGGAATGCTGACATTATTTGCATTTAGTTTAGGAAATAGACTTTATGGATTAGAAGTGCGGAAGAACAATGGCTTTTGTTTGCTTAGGAATGTTAGAACTTGTCCACAGCTTTAATATAAAAAGTGAACAATCAATATTTAAATGTGATTTATTTAACAATAAATATTTGATAGGAGCTTTTGTATTAGGAGCAGTTTTACAAATAGGTGTTGTATTAATTCCTGGTATTGCTGGTATATTTAAATTAGTATCTCTAAATAGTACGCAGTGGATTTATACGATTGGAATATCTATTTTACCTATATTTATTATAGAAGTGCAGAAAAGGTTTAATGAATTTAAGTTTGGTAAGATTATATATGGAACAAAAGCTAGTCTAAAAGAAATATGAAAATTGAGAGGTGAAAGATTGGAGGCAAGTATTTTGGTTACCGGACTATTGTCTCTATCTATTAAATATTCGTTATAAAGTTACAAGTAAATGGTGCTTTAAAATTAGCCGTCAAAACTCCTTATATATAAATGTTTTTGATATTATAATGGTCTCCTTACATAATTTAAGAAATTCTATGCTCCAGCTTTTAACACCCTTTCTGTGCTCTTTTCTTTTAGAAAAGCCACGAACAATTTCCAAAATCCGGAGCTAAGAATTTCTAAAATTATTCCAGTCGAACATTATAATATCAAAAACATTTATATATAAGGAGTTTTGACTACTCTATAATGTCAAAGTGTTAACCTGTAATGTTATAAATTTGATTTTTCAAAAAACTCTTGTATAATCTAAAAAATTGTGATATAAATGGTAAAGCATAATAAAAAAATCAGTTAAAAATTACCGAAATGGGGGAAAAATTTTGGAAGGTTCTGTAAAAAGTAAAAAGACAATTTTAATAGTTGATGACGAAAAGCCTATTGTTGATATTTTAGTATATAATTTACAAAAAGAAGGATACGAAACACTAGAAGCAAATGATGGAGAATTAGCTGTAAGTTTAGCATTAGAGAAAAAACCAGATTTAATCCTTTTAGATATAATGTTACCAAAAATGGATGGTTTAGCTGTATGTAAGAGAATAAGACATACACTTAATGTGCCTATTTTAATGTTATCTGCTAAAGACGAGGAAATAGATAAAATATTAGGATTAGAATTAGGGGCAGATGATTATGTAACAAAACCATTTAGTGTAAGAGAGTTAATGGCAAGAGTAAAAGCAAATTTAAGAAAAGTAGAAGCTACAAGTAATATAGTAGAAGAAATAAAAGAAGAGCAATCTGAAACAAGAACTAATATAATAGAAGTTGGAGATTTAAGCTTAGACTTAGATAAATTTGAAGTAAGAGTAAGAGGGCAAGTAATAGACTTAACATTAAGAGAATTTGAGGTTTTAAAATATTTAGCAAAACAACCAGGACAGGTAATAACAAGAGAAGTTTTATTAGAAAAAGTTTGGGGATATGAATATTATGGTGATATAAGAACTGTTGATGTTACTGTAAGAAGAATAAGAGAAAAAATAGAGAAAGATACATCAAGTCCTAAGATATTAATTACAAAAAGAGGAGTAGGCTATTATATTGCATCTAAATAGTTTAATATATATCAAGTTCGAACCTACAATGATATTTGTTTTATATCATATATAGGTTTGAATTTGATTTTTTTTGTTATAATTAATATTTATATGAAAATTAAGAAGATTTTTATATTAAAGTGAGTTTTAATATGTTAAACTTTATTTGAAAATTGGTTAATATCAAACATATAAAATAAATTGTAACATAACTAAAATACAGTTTTACTATATATTTTTGTAAAAAAGGAAGGAATAAGTATGATAAAAAATACACAAATAAGAATTGTAATTTTATTTTTAATATTAGGAGTTATTCTTATAGGAACAATTGGGGGCATAGGTGTTCAAAGTTTAGTTAATATGAATAATCAAATTACATCTGTAGAAATTGATAACATACAAAGTATGTCAAATACAATACAAATTCAAATAGATAATATAAAAATAATGACAGCTATATTTATTGTTTTATTTATTATAATGTCACTTATAATTGGAATATTTGCGATAAAAAAAATGATGACACCAATATCTGATTTTGTAAAAAATGCAGGAGATTTATCGAAAAAAGATGATTTTAAAATGAAGTATTTAACAGATGGAAAAGGAAAAAAAGATGTTAATGAATTTGTTAATGCTTTTAATACTGTAACAACAGAGCTTAATGAGAATTTAGATGAAATAAAGAAACAGAAAAAACAAATAGAAACAATACTTTTACATATGACAGATGGTATAATTGCTTTCGATTTAGAAGGTATGATAACACATATTAATCCAGCAGCAACAAAGTTTTTAAACTTGAAAAAAGAAGATAATAATTTTGAAAAAATATTTAAAAAGTTGAATATTGATATAAATATGGAAAAGCTTATATATTTAGAAGAATGGACATCATCTGAGCAAAATATAAATATTGAAGATAGATATATTAATATATTTTTCGCACCTTTTAAGGATTCTAATGAAAAAGTTGCAGGTGTTATTGTATTAGTGCAAGATGTAACAGAACATGTAAAACTAGACAATATGAGAAAAGAATTTGTAGCAGATGTATCACATGAATTAAAGACACCAATTACTTCTATTATGGGATATGCAGATACGTTACTAGAAGGAGAATATGATGAAGATACTAGAAGTAGATTTTTAAATGTAATTGCTTCAGAAGCTAGACGAATGGCAAAACTTGTTACAGATTTATTAACACTTTCTAGATATGACAATAATAATGTAAAATTAGAGAAATTAGAGTTTGATTTAGGAGAACTTGTAAAAAGATGTGAAGAAAAATTAGAACTTGAAATATCTAAGAAGAATCATAGTGTGGAATGTTTTGTAACAGCAAATGTACCACCTGTACATGCTGATAAATATGGAATAGAAAGAGTTATATTAAATATATTAACTAATAGTATAAAATATACACCTGAAAATGGAAGTATTAAAATATATGTGGGATTTGTGTATAATGATGCATATATAAAAGTTATTGACAATGGAATAGGAATTCCAGGTGAGGATTTAGCTAGAATTTTTGATAGATTTTATCGTGTAGATAAGGCAAGAACAAGAGAAATGGGAGGAACAGGCCTTCGGATTATCAATTGCAAAAGAGATATTAGATCAAAATGGGGGAAGTATTGATATAAGGAGTGAAGAAGGTAAAGGAACAGAAGTTGTAATTAGAATACCTACCAAGAAATAAATATTTTAGATTACTCTACAATATTAGATTATTTACATATGATTTTATGTTAAAATAGTGGTTATTTTGTCTTGAAAAAATAATGGAAATAATGTATAATTTAACTATTATGTAAGTATAAGAAAGGAAGAATATAAAATATGATATTATTAACAGATAAGCAAAAAAATATTATAAAGGAAGTTATAGAATGGATAATTTGTATAGTTATAGCCATAATTATAGCTATATTAATTAGATATTTTGTTGGAACTCCTACTGTAGTAAAACAAACATCTATGTTTCCAACACTAAAACAAGACCAGAGGTTATGGCTTAATAGATTACCTAGAACATTAAAAGAAACACCAAAAAGAGGTGAGATTATTACATTCGAGGCTCCAAGCTCATCATATATTCCAGCAGATGAAGCAGATTTAAATAATCCTGTTGCAAAATATGAAAATGAACCTAAAGGATTATTTAGCAAGTTTACTTATTATGTACTTGAAACTAAAAACTATGAAACAAAGGAGCCAAAAGAAAAAGTAAGCTTTATAAAAAGAGTAATTGGATTACCAGGTGAACATGTAAAAATTAAGGATGGAAAAGTATATATTAATGATGTGGAATTAGAAGAGCCATATTTAAATGAAAACGTATATACTGATTCTTTAGAAGGTGTATTTACAGATTTAATTGTACCAGAAAATTGTATTTTTGCTATGGGGGATAATCGTTCTCAATCTACAGATTGTAGAAGATTTGGATGTGTTCCTATAGAAAAGATAGAAAGTAAAGTATTATTTAGATTTTGGCCATTGAATTTATTTGGAAAAGTAGAATAATACTTAAGAGCTTATGGAGGTAAGTTTTTTGAGTTTTGATAATGTAATTGGAAATGATAAAAATAAGATTTTTTTAAATAAAATAGTTAGTTCTAATAATACAGTACATAGTTATATGTTTGAAGGAATAGAAGGAATAGGTAAATCTATTTTTGCAAGAGATTTTGCGAAGATGTTACTTTGTATTGGAAAAAATAAAACAGAATGTGGAACATGTAAATCTTGTATAGAATTTGAAAATAATAATAATCCAGATTGTATTCAAATAAAACCAGACGGAAAAGTTATTAAGATAGAACAAATTAGACAAATGCAAGAAAAGATATTAGAAAAACCAATTGTATCAGATAAAAAAGTATATATTATAGATGATGCAGATTTAATGACAAAAGAAGCTCAAAATTGTTTACTAAAGACATTAGAGGAGCCACCAAGATTTGTAATAATTATTTTAGTATTATCTAATGAAAGTAAAATTTTAAATACTATAAAATCAAGATGTATGAAAATAATTTTTGAAAAATTAAAAAATGAAGAATTAAACAAGTATGCAATAGAGAATTTTGATAAAAGTCAAATAAAACAAAGTATGATAGAAAATTCCAATCGGAAGCATAAATAAACTTATAAAAATTAAAGAGAATTATGAAGAATATGAAAAAGTAGAAAATCTTTGCAAAAGGTTTGGGAAAGATAATATATTAGATATAATTAATAATGCAGATGTTTTATATAAAAATAAAGAGATGATTGATGATATATTAGATTATATGATAACAATTTTTTATAATATATTTGTGAAAAATACAAGAGACAAATGTTGTATTAATATAATAAGAATAATAGAAGAAGTTAAGCAAAGGTTAAAAGGAAACAGTAATTTTGATATGAGTATAGACCATTTGATTTTCAAAATATGGGGGGAAATAAATGAAGACAGTAATAGGAGTCAAATTTAGAAAGCCAGGAAAAATATATTTCTTTGATCCAGAAAATCTACAAATAAAAAGAGATGATTATGTAATAGTAGAGACTGCGGTAGGAGAAGAGATAGGAAAAGTAGTAATAGATAATAAAAAAGTAAATGAAGAAAAATTAGCAAATACATTAAAGAAAGTAATTAGACTCGCAAGTAATAAAGATTTAAAGCAGTATGAGGAAAACAAGAAAAAAGAGCCAGAAGCTCTAAAGATATGTGAACAAAAAATAAAAAAACACAAACTAGAAATGAGATTAATAGATGTAGAATATAAATTTGATAATAGTAAAATTTTATTCTATTTTACAGCTGAAGGTAGAATCGATTTTAGAGATTTGGTTAAAGACTTAGCGAGTATTTTTAAAACAAGAATAGAATTGAGACAAATAGGTGTAAGAGATGAAGTACGCAGAATAGGTGGAAACGGAATTTGTGGAAGAGAATTATGTTGTTGTTCTTTTTTAGGAAATTTTGATACAGTATCTATAAAGATGGCTAAAGAACAAAATATATCTTTAAATCCTGCAAAGATATCTGGTAATTGTGGAAGATTAATGTGCTGTTTAAAATATGAACAAGAAGTTTATGAAGATAAGATAAAAAGATTGCCTAAAGTTGGAGCAATTGTAAAAACAGAAGATGGGCAAGGGATTGTAGAAGAGGTTGAAACTCTAAAAGAGAAAGTTAAAGTAAAAACTAGAGATGGAGAAGATTATTTTTATAAAAAATATGATGCTTCAGATGTGAAAATAATTAAAAATATAGAGAAACAAAGAATAGACCCAGAAGAGAGAGAACATCTTAAAGAGTTAGAAGAATTAGAAAAATTAGACAAGAATGAAAAAGTAGATGATGATATATAATAAAAGTATCAATTCTAATATAATTATAATAATTGATTGTAATTATAAGTATTGTAGTGGAAGGTGGTGAATAAAAGTGGCATATAAAATTACAGATAAATGTATATCTTGTGGAGCATGTGCAGCAGAATGTCCAGTAGGATGTATTTCTCAAGGAGAAGAAAGATACATAATAGATAAAGATGCATGTATAGGTTGTGGAACTTGTGCTGGAGTTTGCCCAGTAGAGGCACCGGAGGAAGAATAAATTTAAAATTGGCAGTAGATTATTAAATTTTCTACTGCCAATTTTTATAAAAAATATTACAATGTATTTTTTATAAAATTATTGTAATTATAAAATAAAGGTTCCCTTACTATCTTGTACTTAAGAAATTTTTTTGTACCACAAACAATGTAAGAATTTTTTTCATGAGTAGATCTCTTAATAATTTATAATCACATTACAATATGATTAATATGAAAAATCAAATTATGTAAAATATCGTTTTATAATATTTATTTGGTCCTTGACATAAATGATTAATTAATATAATATTAAAAAAATGATAAAAAAGGAGATTATGAAATATGAGTGAATTTATTCGGATTTTTATTTAAAACAAATGCTGTAAACATATGTCCAGAAAATAGTCCATTCTGGTATACATCAGGAAAAATAGGACCATACTATATTAATGCAGAGTTTTTATATGGTAGCAAACAAGACTCTGAAAATTTACTTAATTGTATTAATGCAGAAAAGAATAATGAACTAGAATTACCAAAGAAAGTATTTGAGAAAGTTCAAAAACAATATGATGAAAATGAAATTTATAGACATGTTATTAATGAAATGAAAAGAAAAATAGAAGATAATATAGATATTAACGAAATTGACTATATTTCAGGTGGAGAAAGAAGAGATTGGTTCTTTTCTTATATGATAGCTAAGTTATTAAAAAAGCCTCATATAACAATATATAAAAATTTAAATGCTGTAATTAGTGATTCTGATTTTAAAGATACAAAAACTGTAGAAAGAATCGAAGGAAAAAGAGTTTTACATATTGTCGATATGATAAATACATCATCAAGTTATACACGTGCTTGGATACCAGTTATAGAAAAATTGGGTGCGAAAATTAAATGGAGCATGTCTTGTGTTGATAGAATGCAAGGAGGAGCAAAGGTTTTAGAGGATAATGGCATAAAATGTATGTCAATTGTACAAGTTGATAAGAATTTATTTGATAAAGCTTTAGAATTAAAGGTTATTAATGAAGAACAATATAATATGGTAAATGAATATATAAAAAATCCAGATGAAACAATGAGAAAATTTTTAATCTCTCATCCAGATTTTTTAAAGAATGCACTTTCTTCAGATGAGAAGACCGCAGGAAGAGCAAAAATGTGTATAGAACAAAATTTATATAATTTAGATTAAAAGGATAAGAGCAATATAGAAGATTATAAAATTATTATATCCAATAGGATATACAATAAAGGTGGTTCCTATACAAAAAACAAAAAGTAAAATAAAAAAGGAGAAAATTCATGTCAAATAAAGAAGAAAAAATATTAAATTATTTAGTTATCTGTATAGACGAATTTGCAAAACAGAAAGTAATAAGTAGAAGTGAATCATATAGTTATCTAAAAAAATATAAAGGACTAGAATTTTTAAATGAATGTTATGAAGCTGAACATACTGTGAGCTTAAATGATGCAATAGAAGATTTAACTGAGATATGTAAAAGAAATGGAGGAACAATACAATGATTTTATACCATGGTTCAAATGTAAAGATAAATAAAATCGATTTAAATAAATGCAGAAAATTTAAGGATTTTGGACAAGGATTTTATTGTACATCAATTAAACAACAAGCAGAGTTTATGAGTATAAGAACAACAAAAAGATTTCAAACAGGTGAACCTTGTGTAAATACATTCGAATTAGATGAAGCTATATTTGAAGATAGAGACATAAAAATAAAAAGGTTCAATAATATACCTTCAGAAGAATGGGCGCAATTTATTTTAAACAATAGAAACATAAAATTTAAAGATGTGGATAGTTTGTTATGTAATACAGATAATAAATATGATTTAGTAATAGGACCAGTAGCTGATGATGATATAGTTGCTCTATTATGGCAAGTTAATGATTCAATTTCAACAGTTGCTGAAATTGTGAATAAGCTTAAATATAAGGAATTAACAGATCAATATTCGTTTCACACAGAAAAAGCATTAAAATACTTAAAAGGAGTGTAAAGTTATGGTATTAGAGGGATTGAATTATTTGGTGACAAGAACAACTCAGGAATTATTAAAAATTATTGTTGAGGATAAAAATATAACTGTACAAGAGGCAATGGACATTTTATATAATTCGAAGACATTTGAGTTGCTATGTGATTTAGAAACTCATTTATATTATGAATCACCAGCATATGTGTATGAAATGTTAAAAGAAGAGACTAGAGATAAATAATCTTATAGAGGTAAATATATTATTGTAGTATTTGATAAGATATATTTTTTAAGAAAAATTGTATTAATGGGTAAAATTAAAGGCTATATATGAAATGGGTGGTGTTGCTGAACACTTTATTTCAAATGTGCCTACAAGATAGAAAATATGGAAATTAGCAGAAATTAGTATAATTATTATATAGAAATTAAAATTTTAACAATAAAAAACTTCGAATATAAAAATTCGAAGTTTTTTATTGTTTCTATTCTGCATCAGAATTTCTATTTGTTATTTCTTCTAAATCTAGAAGTTCTTGCCATCTTGAATCTACTTCTTTTTGGAATTCTTCTATCATCCATTCATTTCCAGGTTTAAACATATGTTTAAATCTTCTTTGAGGTTTTAAGAATTCTTCAATTGGTAATTTATTTTTTGGTTTATAATTAATCTTATATTTTCCATCAATAACTTCATATAAAGGCCAGTAACAAGTTTCTACAGCAAGTTTTATAATATCCATTAACATATCTGTAGGGTATCCCCATCCTCTAGGGCATGGTGCTAAAACATTTAGGAATGCTGGACCCTCTGTATAAATTGCTTTTTCAGATTTTTCATATAAATCTTTAAAATTGCTAAGTGGAGCTGTTTGTGCAACATAAGGTATATGATGTCCTACCATTATTTTACTTAAATCTTTTCTAGATTGCATTTTTCCTGGAATAACTGTTCCTGCTGGAGTTGTTGTTGTGTCTGCAAATTTTGGTGTTGCAGAAGAACGTTGAATACCTGTATTCATGTATGCACCATTGTCATAACATACATAAACCATGTCGTGACCTCTTTCCATTGCTCCAGATAAGCTTTGAAGTCCTATATCATAAGTACCACCATCTCCACCAAATGTGATAAATTTTGTATGTTCATCTTCTGGTAATTTTCCTTGTCTTTTTAAAGATTTATAAGCAGCTTCTACTCCAGCGCTATTTGCTGCTGCACATTCAAATGCAGTATGTATAAAAGAGTCTGTCCAAGATGTGTATGGATAAATAAATGTTGATACTTCCATACAACCAGTGGCACAAGATATAACTGCATGATCTTCTTTTTTTAATGCTCTTAAAACCATTCTTCCTACAACAGGAGCACCGCAACCTGCACACATTCTATGACCTGCTGTAAATCTAGAAGGTTTTTCAGCAATAACTTCTTTTAAATTATATGCCATGTTATTCATTCCTTGTATAATATATTTAGGTTTTTTGGATTTACCTATAAACCGATTTTTATTTTAAAATATAAATATAATTCTTGTATTGATAATATTTTTTAGTATAATTTAAGAATAATAGAAAAGTGATGTTATAAGTTACAACTATTAAAATAGTTAATACAAAAGGGATGATATAGTTAATATTTAACTAATAATAATTTTCTATTATTAAATCATTATATAATTATATTTTTAATTTTCTCTTAATCCTAAATAACGATATGGATTTTCTATATTTCCATCAGATACAATTTTTTGTAAATCTGCAAAAACACTTTCTATATCGCTAGCTGCAACATCTCTACCACCAATACCATAAATATAATTGCACATTGGAACTTGATATTTATTTACATACATAGCAGATGTAATATCTTCAAAAAGTGCTCCTCCAGCAGCATTTAAAGAATCTGCTTTATCAAGTATTGCCACAGCTTTTAATTTTGATAATGCTTTTGCAATTTCTTCTGCTGGGAATGGTCTAAATACTCGTACCTTTAAAAGTCCTGCTTTTATTCCTTTTTCTCTTAAACTATCTACAACATATTTTGTAGTACCAGCTGTTGAATTCATACATACAATTGCAATTTCAGCATCTTCTAATTTATATTCTTCAAAGAAAGAATATTTTCTTCCTGTTAATTCTTCAAATTCTTTTGCTACTTCTAAAATTACTTTTTTAGCATTCTGCATAGCTACAGATTGCTGATATTTGTGTTCAAATAAATATGCTTGTAAGTCAAGTGGACCAATTGCTATAGGTTCTTTGCGGTTTAATAAATAATGGTCAGGTTTGTATGTTCCAACAAATGCTTTTGCTTTTTCGTCTTCTAATAATTCAATATTTTCTATAGAATGTGATGTAATAAAACCATCTTGGCAAACCATTAATGGAAGTAAAACATCTTTATGTTCAGCTATTTTATGAGCCATTAATAAATTATCATAAGCCTCTTGGTTATTTTCGCTAAATAACATAATCCAACCACTATCACGTACACCCATTGCATCAGAATGGTCGTTATGAATATTTAGTGGTCCAGAAACAGCACGATTTACAAGTGACATAACAATTGGAAGTCTTAGGCTAGAAGCAATGTAAATCATTTCCCACATAAGTGATAAACCATTTGCAGATGTTGCTGTCATGGCTCTTCCGACCGGGCAGCTTCTGCACCAATGCATGCAGTCATAGCACTGTGTTCGCTTTCAACTGCAACGAATTCTGTATCAACTGTCCCATTACTAACAAAAGTAGAAAAATATTGTGGTATTTCTGTGGAAGGGGTAATAGGAAAAGCAGCTACAACATCTGGATTAATTTGCTTCATTGCAATAGCAGCAGCTTCATTACCGCTTAAACGTTCTCTAATTCCCATTTATTTGTTACCTCCTTCTTCTTTCATTTCAATAGCTTTAAAAGGGCAAACTTTAGCACATACTCCGGCAACCTTTACAATAGTCGTAGTTAAAGTCTTCTCTTTTTTGATCTTTATTAACTGGAATTGCATCATCAGGACATACTGGAAAGCATAAACCACATTGTTTACATTTTTCAGATAAGTATACTGGTTTTATAGATCTCCAATCGCCTGTTTTAAATTCTCTTGCATTTCCAGCTTCATATATATTTCCACCAATAGTTAATTTACTTGCTGGTGTATGTATATTAATATTTTCAGACATATATTTTAACTCCTTTTCTTTTAGATTTTTTGTTTTATTTTGCTATACTTAAGATACAGTATAATGAAGTGCTTAATATTGTTAAAAAATTCCGATTTTCAAGTTTTTTTATCTTACTTTTTTTACTTCTTTTAAAGCCAAGGTCAATGCTTTCATATTACCTTCAATTACTTCTGGCTTTTTAGCAAATTTATGTTTAAAAGAAGCTTCCATATCATTTAAAAGTTCTTCATCTGTCATAATTTGGCTAACTTTAACAATAGCAGCAAGCATTGGAGTATTAGGAAAATATTTTCCAAGAGCCTCCATAGATACTTTTCTTGCATCGATTGTATATATATTTCCTTTATAATCTTTTAATACATTTTTTAAATAATCTGCATCTTTTGTTGTATTTATAACAATTGCACCAGATTCCTTTAAGCCAGCAGTTACATTTATAGATTCTAATAATGTATCATCTACAACAACTACATAATCAGGTTCATAAATATTGCTGTGAATACGAATTGGTGTATTAGAAATACGGTTGTAGGCAGTAATAGGTGCACCCATTCTTTCTGGACCATATTCTGGAAAACCTTGAATATATTTACCAGTATTAAATGCTGCATCAGCAAGTAAAAGTGATGCTGTTTTTGCACCTTGGCCACCTCTACCATGCCATCTAATTTCAATTAAATCATTCATTTATTTTTTCTAACCTCCTTAGCTATAATTTTACTAAAGTATATGACTAAAACATGTGGATGTCAAGATGTTCTTTTTTTGCCTTTTAACTTGACTTTTTGCCATTTTCAGGATAATATATTATGGTAAAAAATATGGTTACCAAACAAGTCTAAAGTAACCTAAGGAGGAAAAATAGTTTATGGGAGAAGTTATAGTTGTAACATCTGGAAAAGGTGGAGTAGGAAAAACAACAACTACAGCTAATCTAGGTTCTGCACTAGCACTAAATGGAAAAAAGGTAGTATTAGTAGATACTGATATAGGACTTAGAAATTTAGATGTAGTAATGGGATTAGAAAATAGAATAGTATACGATATAGTAGATGTTGTAGAAGAAAAGTGTAAATTAAGACAAGCTTTAATAAAAGACAAGCGTTTTAATGAACTTTTTTTACTTCCAGCAGCCCAAACAAGAGATAAAAGTGCAGTAAATGAAGAACAAATGAAAGAACTTACAAATAAACTAAAAGAGGAATTTGATTATATACTAATAGACTGTCCAGCAGGTATTGAACAAGGATTTAAAAATGCTATTGCTGGTGCAGATAGAGCTATAGTTGTTACAACAGCAGAAATATCATCTATTCGTGATGCAGATAGAATTATAGGACTCTTAGAAGCCTCTGAAATAAAAAATCCAGAATTAATTATTAATAGGTTAAGACCTAATATGGTAAAAAGAGGAGAAATGATGGATGTTGATGACATCGTTGATTTACTTTCTATAGATTTAATTGGTGTTATACCAGATGACGAATACATAATTACACAGACAAATAAAGGAGAACCAGCAGTTTCAAATAAAAAGGCACCATCAGGAAAAGCATATATAGAAATTGCTAGAAGAGTTTTAGGTGATAATATTGAAGTGACAATTCCTGGTAGAGATGAAGGTTTTTTTGCTAAAATATTAAGTTTTTTTAGAAAAAAATAATTACCAATAGTGGAGGAAAATAAGCATGTTTGAAGGCATAATTAGTTTTTTTAAGAAGTTTGGTAAGGCAGAACTACAAGATACAAAATCAAAAGATATGGCAAAAGAGAGATTACATTTAGTTCTTATGCAAGACAGAGCCAATGTATCTGCAGACTTTTTAGAAATGATGAAACAAGAAATAATAGATGTAATAAAGAAATATATTACTGTTGATGAAAGCGAAATAGATGTTAGATTAACAAATAAAACAAATGAAGATGGGACATCTGGTGCACCAGCTTTATATGCCAATATTCCTATTGTTAGCATAAAAAATGAAAACAAAAAAGTGGAAAAGGAAAAATCTAATAATAAAGAAATAAATAGTAAAAAAGAAGAAAAAACTACTAATAAAAGTAAATCTCAAAAAGAAGAAATGCTAAAAGTAAATGATGAGATAAATAAAGATTCTAAGAAAATGAGTAAAAAAGAGGATATTAAAGAAAATAAAAAAGATAGTATAGATAGCAAAGATAATGAGAATAACGAAAATAGCAACGAAAACGAAAGTAGCAAAAACAAGGGAAATACCTTAAATAAAGAAAATAATGAATCTCAAAAGAACAATCAAGATGACAATAAAAAACAATTAAAGGAAAAAGAAATAACTGAAAAAGAAGCTAAAGAAAAAGACAATCAAGAAGATAAAAAGAAAGATATAACATCAAAAAAAGCATCAACAACATCAACCAAAAAAGTAACAAAAAAAACAGCTACTAAAAAGAAGGCATAACCTAAATATATTTTGGAGATTGTAATATGAAGAAAAAATTATTAAAAAATATCGAATGGGGTATTTTAATTTGTACTATTCTCTTGATTGGAATAGGTATGGTAGCTTTATATTCATCAACTCTGGAGTCAGGATTTGACGAATTAAAAAAACAAGTAATGTGGTTATTAATTAGTATACCAATTGTAATAATGATTGTTTTCTTAGACTATGAATTAATTACAAATGTATCTCAAATTGGATATGGTATTATACTTATATTGTTAGTTTTAGTATTATTTACTACTCCAGTTAATGGCGCAACAAGCTGGTTTGATATAGGTCCTTTTTCTTTTCAGCCAGCAGAATTTGCTAAAATATTTGTTATACTATTACTAGCAAAGGGAATTGTTAAAGTGCAAAAGCAAGACAAAAATGATATTAGTAAACCACTAAAATTATTTTTAGTTTTACTTATTGTCGCGGTTCCAGTATTATTAATTATAAAGCAACCAGATTATGGTACAGCTCTTGCTTTTTTAGTTGCAACTATTTTTATGCTTTTTGTATCAGGAATTAATAAAAAATATATTATAGGAGCAATTTTATCTGTTGTAATTATTGTTCCATTATTATATTTTTTTGTATTACCAGAACATGCAAAAACAAGAATTGATGTTTTTTTAAATCCTAACTTAGATCCAAGAGGTGCAGGATATAATGTTATACAATCAAAGCTCGCAATAGGAGCAGGACAAGTTTTTGGAATGGGTGTTACAAAAGGTAACCAAACACAATTAGGATTCTTATATCCTAAAACGACAGACTTCATTTTTTCTGTGATTGGTGAAGAAATGGGATTTATTATAGGTGCAGGTGTTATTGTTCTATATGTAATACTAATTACAAAAGCTATATATGTTGCAAAAACTGCAAAAGATGACTTAGGCTCATATATTGCAATGGGAATAGCAGGTATTTTTATGTTCCATATGGTAGAAAATATAGGAATGACAATGGGACTTTTACCAATAACAGGTGTACCACTTCCTTTTGTAAGTTATGGAGGAAGTTCACTATTAACAAACTTCGTACTTGTAGGTTTATTATTAAATATAAGTGCAAGAAGAAAAAAGGCGATTTTTATAGAATAAATTGAAAAAATGAGTGCACTAAAATTATTTCATTAGAACATTATAATAAAGAAACATTTATATATAAGGTGGTCTTTACGTTACTTTTGAAATATTGAAGTATTAACTTATAACGAAATATTAATATATGTAAAGGAAGAAAATTATGTATATAAAACCTTTAAAAATAGGAAATGTTGTATTAGAAAATAATATAGTATTAGCACCAATGGCAGGTATAACAGACCTGCCATTTAGATATATAACTAAGAAATTTAATCCAGGGTTAGTTTATACAGAAATGGTAAGTGCTAAAGCTCTATTTTTTGGTGATGAAAAAACAAAGAAACTTCTAAATATGAAAAATGAAAAAAGACCAATAGCTGTTCAAATTTTTGGAAGTGATGTAGAAGCTATGGTATATGCGACTAAATATTTACAAGATAAAGCAGATATTATAGACATAAATATGGGATGTCCAGCACCAAAAGTTGTTAAAAATGGTGATGGAAGTAAATTGCTACTTAATTTAGATTTAGTAGGAGAAATAGTAACAGCTGTTGTAGAGGCATCTGATATTCCAGTAACTGTAAAAATAAGAAAGGGATGGAATGATGAGAATATAGTAGCAAAAGAAGTGGCAAAGATAATAGAAAAAGCTGGAGCATCTGCAATAACAATTCATGGAAGAACTAGAGAAGAATTTTATTCTGGAAAGGCTGACTTAGATATAATAAGAAAAGTAAAAGAAAGCATTAATATTCCATGTATAGGTAATGGAGATATAAAGTCACCAGAAGATGCTCTAAAAATGTTTAAGGAAACAAATGTAGATGGAATTATGATAGGAAGAGCATCACTTGGAAATCCATGGATTTTTAAGAATGTTATAGATTATCTAAAAACTGGTACATATGATGCTTCATTTCCTAATAATGACCAAAAACTTAAATTAATAATAGAACATATTAATTTAGAAGTAGAAGAAAAGGGAGAAGATATTGGAGTTAAAGAAATGAGAAAACACCTTAGCTCATATATTAAGAATTTAAAAGATGCAAGCAGAATAAGAGAAAAAATAAATACATTAAAAACAAAACAAGAAGTTATAGATTGTCTTGAAGAATACTTTAAATCAATATGAATATAAATAAAAAAGAATAGATTTTATCTATTCTTTTTTATTTAATAGTAGAAAAACTAAGTATAGAAAAAACTTATGTGTATTTCATATTAAATAAAATAATTACATTCAATTTTTTATTTAAATTGGTGTATGAAGAAATAGGCGAACTTTAAAATATTTCGAAAAGATGCGATGCTAAAGATGTTCGTTTTTATTCTTTAATAGTAATGAAAGAAGGGGATTAAAAATGAAAAATAAAAAAGTTATTATATTTGTCATTGTGCTTGCAATTATTGCAATTATAGTTTTCTTTTTTATAAAAAAGAATTATAAAAAAATTAATATTGGAAATAATATAACTAATAAATCAATTGAGCAAATTGAGGAATATATTTTAAATATTAGTTCATATAAGGCAAGGATTGAAGTAGAAGTTATAAGCAATAAAAATGAAAATAAGTATATATTGATGCAAAAATATGTATCACCTAATATATCAAAACAAGAAGTTCTAGAACCAAGCAATATAAAAGGAATTGAAACTATATATAATGGCACGAATTTAACAATTAATAATTCTAGTTTAGGATTAAGCAGTATATATGAGAATTATCAGTATATGGTAGATAATTGTTTATGGATTCGGAAGCTTTATACAAGATTATAAAAATTGCAATGAAAAAAGCATTAAAGAAGAAAATAATGAAATTGTAATGGAAACAAAAGTAGAAAAGGATAGTAAATATATATCATATAAGAAGTTATATATCGACAATAAAACCTATAAGCCAACTAAAATGTTAATACAAGATGTTAACAAAAAAACTATAGTTTACATATCATATAAAGAGATAGAAATAGATAGTTTAAGTAAGGAAGAGGTTTTAGCGTTTCATCTTAAAAATATAGAAATAAAAGATTTCTAAAACTTTATTTAATGCTATCATTTTATCTTAAGAAACTAATATTTAAATATATCAATTAAAGAAGATTATAGATATACAAATACTGGGAGTGGAGTAAGATGATAGTAAAAAGAGGAGATATGTTTTATGCAGATTTAAGTCCTGTTGTTGGATCTGAACAAGGTGGAATAAGACCTGTGGTTATAATACAAAATGATGTAGGAAATAAACATAGTCCTACAGTAATAGCTGCAGCAATTACATCTCAGCTTGGAAAAAACAGATTGCCAACACATATAGAAATAGGGCCAGAAAACTGTGGCCTTAAGGCTGAATCGGTTGTTTTAGCTGAACAAATTAGAACAATTGATAAAAGTAGATTAAAAGAAAAAATTGGGCATATAGATGATGAGTCTGTTATGAACAAAATAAATAGTGCATTAGGAATTAGTTTTGGTTTAGGAGATTAAAGTTTTTCGTATATATAATCAAAATGCTCTCTTTTTTGTAAAGAGAGTATTTTTTGATGCGATTTTTTAGTAAAGATTTTAATAGTATAAATAATTAGTTATAAGTTATTTTTTGTTGTTATATAAAGAAAATTGAATAGTTCAGGTTTAGATAGTTTTACTTAAAAGATATAAAAACATTAACTAGTAACAAATTATTAAAATAAATGATTAAATAGTCTTGACATACACAAACAAACGTTTTATAATATACGAAAAGGATGTGATGTTATGGAACAAAATAAAGTAGGTGTACAAAATGAATTATCTAATGAAGATATAAAGAATTTAATATATACAATAAGAGGAAAACAAGTTATGTTAGATAGCGATGTGGCAAAATTATATAATTATACAACTAAAAATATAAATAAAGCAGTAAAAAGAAATATAGATAGATTTCCAGAAGATTTTTGTTTTCAATTAACAGAAGTGGAATTTCAAAATTTAAGGTTCCAAATTGGAACCTTAAATAGAAAAGTTAATAATGGTGATGTAACAAGAAAATATTTGCCATATGTATTTACAGAACAAGGTATATCAATGCTGTCTGGTGTATTAAAGAATCAAATTGCAATAAACGTTAGTGTTAATATAATACGAGCTTTTGTAGAAATGCGAAGGTTTCTAATGTGCAATGCACACATATTTGAAAGGCTAACTAATATAGAATATAAATTATTAGAATATGATAAAAATTTTGATAAAGTATTTAATGAATTGCAACAAGAAGAAAATATAAAACAACATATTTTCTTTGATGGCCAAATATATGATGCATATAGCATAATAGTAGACATCATTAAAAAAGCCAATAACAAAATTTTAATTATAGATAACTATATTGATGATAGTATTTTAAAAATGCTATCAAAAAAGAAAAGCAGTGTAGAAGTAGTTATATTAACATCACACAAAAGCAATATTGATAATTTAGATATAAAAAAATTCAATAAAGAGTATCCAATCTTAAAAGTTTCTAAAACAAATAAATTTCATGATAGATTTATTGTAATAGATAATCAGGAAATGTATCATTTGGGTGCCTCGATAAAAGATTTAGGTAAAAAGTGTTTTGGAATTAACAAAATAGAAGATGTAGAAATTATAGAGAAATTTATTAATTTATAAAAATATAAAAAAGACAATACTTAAATTTAAGTAGAATTGTCCTTTTAATTAGTAATATTTTAAATTATACATAATAGTTACAAAGAGTTAACATTTATTTCTCTATAATTTATTAGAAATTGTTTTTTCTTATTTTTTATGTAACTTTTTTATAATCGAAATTTCTTTATACAATTTCTCTATTCTATCTTCACGAATAGATATTGCATGTTCATATTCTGAAAGAATAGAAAAGTAATTATCTAAAGTTTCGTTTTCTTGCAGAAGCATTTGTATTCCTTCCATATAATAATTTCGTTTTTTTTCAGATTGTGATAAATCCATCTTTGTTTTATATTCATCTATTTGTTTTAATCTTTTTACCTCAGAATTTAAATATTTTACATATTTATAAAGACCATCTATTTCATAATATATATCATCTATAACTACTTTAAATAAGGCTTTTAATACTTTTAAATTAATTTTGCCAAATTGATAATTTATGTTTAACTGATCTAATGCTATAGATTTTTTTATGTCTTCAGGTTTAGAATCTTCAATTAATTCATTAAGAGTTTCTGAAATGTTAACATGAGTTTTGTATTGTCTTTTCGAAGTAATTGCATCATATTCATCTGCTACTCTTATAATTTGGGCAACATATGGAATTTCGTCTTTTGTAAGACCATTTGGGTATCCAGAACCATTTAAAGCTTCATGATGGTAAAGTGCACCTGCACTGTATGGCTTTAAACTTTCATCTTTTATGCACATTTCATATCCATATATTGTATGTTTTTTCATAATTTCATATTCTTCATCTGTTAATTTTGAGGGTTTTTGTAATATTGAACTAGGAACCTTTAGTTTGCCAATATCATGTAAATATGCACATATTGTAGAGTAAGCTGTAAACTCTTTCTTGGAGTGTAAATACTCACATATTCTACAAACTAAATTTGCAACATTTTCACTATGTTTTCTGGTTACATTATCTAAAGTACCTAGAATTTGCAATTGTTGTTTTACTGTTTTATCAAGATTATATGATCTTAAATTTATTGGACTATAAAAATTAAAATTTTCGTTTTGCATAAATTACCTCTAACTTATTTTTTCTAATAATAACATTATTAAAAACATAAATCAATATAGCATATGTTAAAATGAATAATACAATACAAATAATTAAGTTAGGAATTATTATTATAAATGTATTTACAAAACATTTTATAAGCAAGTATAAAAATATAATTGAAATAATAGGTGTAATAATCCAAAGTTTGTAATTAATAGATAAATTAGTCTGCTTTATAAGTTCTCTTAAACTAAGCAGAAAATTTAAAAGTTCACTAATAAAAATTACAATTATATATCCGAGTGATTCCTTTAATTGGAAGTAAAAAGTAAATAAATGTTATACTAGTTAATAAATCTAGTATATTAATTCCCATTACTTTTACTTGTTTATCTAGTCCTTTTAAAATACTATCAATTATACTATCTAAATACATGAATACAAGTAGAGGACACAGAATTCTAATGTATTTTGAAATTTCTATATTATTATAAAATATTATAGAAAATGAATCTGAAAAACACAAAAATATTCCAATTATACCAAAAGAAAATATAAAAGAATATTTAAATATTAAATTAAGCATTTTATTCATTTTATCATTTTCGTTTCTTGCATTATAATAAGAAAATTCAGGAATTAAGAGATTTGCAAAAGTAGTAATTACAATATTGGGAAAAAGTAACAGTGGAAATACCATACCATTAATCATTCCATACTGAGATAAGGCTTCTTTACAACTTAGACCTGACTTTTCTAATCTAAGAGGAATTAATATTTGTTTAATTGTAGAAAGACCAGAACGAATATATGAAGTTATTGCTACAGGTACACTTATTCGTAATATTTTTTTGGAAAACTTGCATTTTTCAAAGCTTCTTGTTTGCTTTAATTTTCTTTGATTTAATTTATATAAAAAGTATAATATAAAAAAAGAACAAGCTTCAGATATTGCTTCACCAACAACTAATGAGATAATAGCAAAATCTACTGATTTAGGAGCAAGCAAACTTAATAGAAAACATATAATAGAAATTTTTATAACTTGTTCTAATATTTGTACAAAAGCAGTTTTCTTTACTTGTCTAATAGCAGAAAAATATCCATTAATACAAGAAGACATTGATACAAAAGGAAGCAAAAGTGAAATTACATAAAAAGGAAAGCATGATACTTTGTTATGTAAAAATGTACTTGATATGTAGGGTGCTAATATAAATAAAGTAAGTGCTGAAAATAATCCGAAAGTTAGGCTAAAGAATAGACATTTTTTAGTAGCGGATTTTATATTTTTGTCATTGCCATAAGCTAATTCTTCAGAAACAATTCTGGTGCAAGCTAAATTAATTCCGGAAAGAGAAAATGTAACAAAGAAAAGATATACAGACATTACAAGCTCAAATATACCTACAGATTCGCTACCAATTTTATTTGATATATATATATTAAAAAACATTCCTATAGTTCTTAGAATAAGGGATGTGCAAGTAAGAATAATACCGTTAATTAAAAAGAATTTTATTTTTTTCAAATTTATCACCTGACTTATAAAAGTATATGATGAATGAGTTTAAAGAATTACCCTTTTTAGGGAGTGCTTTAAAATTGGCCGTCTTGAAAGGTTTAAAAATTACTATTCATCCTTAATATTAAAACAGGCTACGGACTAATTTTATTTGTGATTTTAGAATTAAGGCTGACCAATAACTTAAAGTATTGAATTATATCTATTTTTTATAAAATACATTGTAAATATTAAATAAGTATAATAAAATATGAAAAAAAGAGTTAGGAGAAGATGTAATGAAAAATATATTATTTGTATGCGCAATGAAAAAAGAAGCGGACTTAATTGCAAAAAAATTAAAACTTGATAAATTAGAAGAAGATTTATACAAAAAAGATAGTATTTCTTTACTAATTACAGGAATAGGAAAACAAAAAACTGCAATAAGTCTTACAAAATATTTATGTGAAAATGTAAAACCACAATTAATAATAAATATTGGATATGCAGGTTCTACAGATATAAGAGTAGGAGAATGGGCATGTATAACTAGAAGTTATAATTATGAATGGGAGATTCCAGGAGAAGAAAAGTATAGTATGCTGGATTTTGGAAACCAAAGTCTAGAGATTATTAATTCTAGTGGAAAAAAAAAGGTAGAATGTTATTCTGCTGAGAGTTTTGTTACAAAGACCAATTTAAAGCAAAGTATAGCTTTTGATATGGAACTTCATTCTATAGCAATTTTATGTGATATGTATAAAATTCCATTAATATCATTAAAAAAGATAAGTGATAATTTAAGTTTAAATGATTATTATGATAATTTAAAAGAAGAAAATGTGTTTGAACTTGAAAGTTGTTTGGAATTATTAGATGGAGAAATCTTGTGAATTTAATACCAATAAATCATAAAAGTCTTGTAAACATTGATTTGCAAGACTTTTATGGTTTTATTAGATTAATTTATCAAAATTTCTTTTTGAATATAAAATTCTTCTTATTTCCATAGTAGTATCTTTTACTATATAAAATATTATATAATTTTTCACATAAATTCTATAATATGAATTTTTTCTTTTTCTAGTACTTAGATACTTTTCATAGTTTTCTGGATTTTTACTTCTTGTTTCTATTTCTTTAATTACCTCATTATAGAAATTTTCTGCTGCAATTTTATTTTTCAATTTATGCACAAAATATTTCAAGATATTGTTAAACTGGTTAATAAAAGTAGAAGAATATTTTATTGTGTATTTATTATTCTCCATCTATTATCCTCCTAGCAATTTGTTTCATTTCTTCATGTGTATAATATTTTGCATTAGGGTCTTGCGCTTCTATATCTGCTTCATCTAATGCATTTTCAATATATTCATCATATTCGATATTACTAATTAATTTTGAATATTTTTCTAGACTCATTACTACCATTGAACCATATCCATTTTTGGTTAGATAAACTGCTTCGTCTTCTCGTAAAACTAAGTCCTCAATTTCTGGATACTTATTTCTTAAATCTGATACCGGTCTTATATTAATCATACTTATTCACTCCTTGCAATCTAATTATCATAATTTTATCATTATTTTGCGACATATTCAATATTCTATTCAAATTTCAAACAAATTTTGTGTATACATAATATGACGCAACTGTAGCAGGAGAAAGTAAGAGAAAATCCAAAAGTATCCGTGAATGGTTAGAGTGTTTAACAAGTATGTTATCACTCAGAGTGGATGAGTATTGAGATTGTGAGCAGAACACAAAGCACAAACTATTTTGTTTAGTTTGTGCTTTTGTGTATTTTTAATATATGCTAAAATTCTGAATTGCTATGATTATAAAACTATTAAATAGTAATATTAAAATGTTTATAAACAAAGTTGACATTAAATGCAAAAAAAAATATAATAACAATGTAAAAGTGCATAATAAACAAGTTTATGTAGATTTTAAATATAACAAATTTTAGGATAAGGGTGGAAATAATGTACTTAAAAAGATTAGAGTTACAAGGGTTTAAATCATTTGCAGATAAAACAATATTAGAATTTAAACCAGGAATAACATCTGTTATAGGACCAAATGGGTCTGGAAAAAGCAATATATCAGATAGTATTAGATGGGTTTTAGGTGAACAAAGTATAAAGTCTTTAAGAGGTGCAAAATCTGAAGATATTATCTTTGCAGGAACACAAAATAGAAAATCATTAGGTTTTGCAGAAGCCTCAATTGTAATAGATAATTCAGATGGAAAATTACCTATAGAATATGCAGAAGTAACAGTTACTAGAAAAATATATAGAAGTGGTGAAACAGGATATTATATAAATAAAGTACCATGTAGATTAAAAGATATATTAGAATTATTTATGGATACAGGAATTGGAAAAGATGGATATTCAATTATTGGACAAGGTAAAATTGATGAAATATTAAGTAATAAATCTGAAGATAGAAGACGTATTTTTGAAGAGGCAGCAGGAATTGTAAAATATAGGGTAAGAAAGCAAGAATCAGAAAAAAAGTTAGAGCAAACAAAATTAAATTTACTTAGAATAAACGATATAATAGCAGAAATAGAAAGTAATATAGACCCACTTAAATTTCAAGCTGAAAAAGCAAAGAAGTTTTTGGATTTGAGAGAAGAATTAAAAAGTATAGAAGTTGGATTATTTTTGTGCAACATACAAAGCTACAAAGAGAAATTAGAAGAGTTAATAAAAGACATCGAAATAATGGAAAGCCATAAACAAGATGAAACTAGTAAATTAGAACAAATACAGAAAAATAAAGAAGATTTAAAAATAGCTATAGATACTTTAACAGAATCTATAGAAGAGGCACAAAATTTATCATTTGAAAGCAGTAATAAAATAGAAAAAATAAATTCTGAAATAAATATTTCTAAAGAAAGAATAATGAATAATCACTCTAATAATGAAAGAATTACAAAAGAAATAGAAGACTGTGAAACAAGAATATCAGAATTAGAAGAAGAGAAAAAACAAAAATTAGATAAAAAGAATAATCTTTTCTCAAATAAAGAAAAATTTGAAAAAGAATTACAAGAAAAGCAAAATGAATTAGATAAAATAACTGCTACAATGTCTTCTAAAGAATTAGAAATAGAAGAAAAGAAGAAAATTTTAGAACAGAAAATAGATGAGAAGTATGAAAGAAATTCTAATATTAATGCTCAAGATATAAATTACGAAAATACTGAAAAAAGACAAAGAACTTTGAAATCAGAAATACAAGAAGTTATATCTGATTTAGATAGTAGAAGAAGTTTAAAACAAGAGATACAAAAAAGTTTTTATGAAATAGAAACTAAAAGAAATAATTTAGTAAAAGAAATAGAGAAGGTAGCAAGTAAAAAACAAGAATGCGAATTAAAAATTAATGAATTTATTTCAGAAGTTAATAAAATTACAGATGAAATAAGAATGAAACAATCTAGATTAAATTTCTTAATTGAAACTGAAAAAGAAAAAGAAGGATATATAAAAAGTGTTAAGTCTTTACTTTTAGCATGTGATAAAGATAGTAATTTGAAAAAAGGTATGCATGGAGTTTTAGCAAATTTAATATCTGTAGATAAAAAATATGAAACAGCTATTGAAATGTGTTTGGGTGCAAGTTTGCAAAATATTGTAACAGATACAGAACAAGATGCAAAGAAATTGGTAGAATATTTAAGAGCAAATAATCTAGGAAGGGCGTCATTTTTACCTATTTCATCTGTAAAGGGAAAAAGACTTGATAAAATAAAGTCAAAATTAAATGGAGTTATAGGTATTGCTTCTAGTTTGATAAATGCAGATAGAAAATATGAACAAATTGTGGAAAACCTACTTGGAAGAACAGTTATTGTAGATAATATGGATACAGCAATAGAACTTGCAAAACAAAATTCATATTCATTTAGAATTGTTACATTAAAAGGTGATGTAATTAACCCTTCTGGAGCAATACAGGGAGGTTCAGTTCAAACTAAGACTGTTAATATTTTAGGTAGAAGCAAAGAGATAGAAGAGTTGCAAAAAAGTATTAGTGTTTTAAATAATAAAATAGATAAAATAGGTATAGAAAAAGATGATTATGAAAAATCTGTTTCTGATGTAATTGAAATGTCAAAAATGTTAGATAAAGATATTCAAGAAGTTGATATAACATATGCAACAGAAAAACAAAAGATTACTTCTATGGATGAAGGAATAGCTTTACTAGAATCTAGGTTAAATAAACTAAAACAAGAAAACGAAAAAAATGAAAATCAGAAGAGTGAATATTTAAAACAAAAAGAAGAAGAAAAGTTAAAAATACAAGAAATAGAATCTGAAATACAAAATTTAAATAATATTATACAAGAGTTTGCACTTTCTAATAAAGATAATAGGCAATATGTTGATGATTTAAATTTTGATATTACTAATTTGAAAATATCAGTGTCTTCTTTTGATGAAAGTGGAACTTCAATTGATGAAATGATTCTTAGAATTAAGCAAGATATAGAGAATAATAAAAAAAGTATTGAAAATAAAAAAATGGAGCAAGCTAAAAAAGAGGAAGAAAATAAAATATTAAATGATAATATAACTAAGTTTAATAATGAGATTATTGAAATTAAAACTTTAGTAGAAAATAGTTCTACTAAGATAGAAGAGCTTAAAGTCGCAAGACTTAAAAATAATGAAGATTTATTAAGAAAAGAAAAGGAAGTGTCTAGCCAGTTTGACATTATAGAAGATTTAAAAGAACACTTAATGAAATTAGATGTTAAAAAGACAAAAATAGAACAGGACTTACAACAAGCTGTTAATACATTGTGGGAAGAATATGAGATTACTCCTAATAATGCAGGTGAGTATAAGAGACCAGATAATATAATAGCTACACAAAAACAAGTTAATAGTTTAAGAAATCAAATTAAGGATTTAGGAAGTATTAATATAGATGCAATAGAAGAATATAAGAAAACAAAAGAAAGATATGACTTTATGTGTGAGCAAAGATTAGATTTAGATGTTACAGCAGGAAAATTAAGAAAAATTATATCAGATATGACAGAGACAATGAAAACTCAATTTGCAGAAAAGTTTAAACAAATTAATAGAAATTTTTCAGAAGTATTTGTAGAGTTATTTGGTGGAGGTAAAGCAGAACTTATTTTAAATGATGAAGAAAACATTTTAGAATGTGGAATTGATATAAGAGTTCAACCACCTGGAAAGAAATTACAAAATATGATGTTATTATCTGGAGGAGAAAAAGCTTTTACTGCAATTGCATTATTATTTGCAATTTTAAAAATTAATCCAGCACCATTTTGCATTTTAGATGAAATAGAAGCAGCTCTTGATGATGTTAATGTTTATAGATATGCAGAATATTTGAAAAAGTTTAGTAATGATACACAGTTTTTGGTAATAACTCATAGAAAGGGTACTATGGAAGCGGCAGATACTGTATATGGAATAACAATGGAGGAAAATGGTATTAGTAAATTGTTATCTATGAAATTAAGTTAGAATTTATATTATATTTGTTTAGCAAAGAAAGTAATTTTCTATTTATTATTTGTTAAAATATAAAATTTATGAAAAAACATATAAATGTCAAATAACCTTTAGATTTAATCTAAAGGTTATTTGTAATTTAATTGACTTTTTTTAGGTCTAAATATCTTCATAAAATTAGCTTTATTTAGTGTGTATATCTAATAATTAAAAACTACTATACATACTAGCTGTAGATATACCAAATACTAAACATAGTATTAGTACTATAATTAAAAGTATAAACACTATTAAGTATGCACAGAAAAATGAACGTGCATAATTTCTTCTATTAATATTAGAAGAATCGAATGCAAATACTATTAGCATTATAAAACCTACAAGTGGAATTGCAAATAATATATTGTATCCAAAATAAGCCCAGGCGGATAATGGTCTGTACTCATTTGGAAGATTGTTTGGATATTCTTGCATGAAAAATCCCCTCCTTTTATTTATACAATAAGTGTATCACTTAGCAGAAAATTTGACAATATAAAACAAAAAAATCGCTAAATAAAAATTTTGCTAATTCCGATAAAAATAAGTAATATACCAGAAACTAAGTTCCATGTATTATCTGGTATTTTGGGGTTTTGCCCTAGTTTTATAGCAAACAATCTTCCAAGAGATAAAAATATTATTTGGAAAACTGAAACTAATATAGGAAATAGTATAGAACTTATGCCAAGTATACTACTGCCAATACCTATACAGAAAGAGTCTATAGATAGAGTTATTCCAAGGTATATTGATTCTTTTATATCAATTTTTTTTGAATTATCTAAATCGGAAGATATAGGGTCTTTTATAATTTGGATTGTGATTCCTAAAAATTTTATAAAAAACTTATATATTTTTTGAGATTCGCTATACATAGATGAGTTTGAAATTGGAGGTTTAGAAATTGTTTTGTTTTCTTTTTTGTTTATAACCTGAAATATTATTAATGAGCCCATTAAAATTAATAATAAACTGCCAATAAGAGATGTAATAAATTCAGGTAAGATATAGTTTAAGTTTTTTCCAATTAATATAGAAATGCTTGTAATTATTACAGAAATTATAAAAAGTGTTATGTTAGACAAGAAAGAAAGTTTAATTTTTCTAAGTCCATATGTTATTCCAATACCAAAGGAATCTATACTACTTGAAAAAGCTAAAATTAGAATGTTAAATAACATAATATTCACCTCTTAACATAATATTACGATGAGTGAAAATTGTTACTAGTAATGACTTTTTGTTGTTAGTTGACATTAATTTCTAGATTACATATAAATTTAGTCCGTAGCCTGTGTATTTATATATAAAAATTCCGTTCTTTGCTGGTCGGACTAATCATATGAGCGAAT